>JAYNIC010000020.1:13281-17365 GCA_038108715.1 Candidatus Nanopelagicales bacterium
CAACTGCTCCTCGGGATCGACCCCGAACCTCTCGGCGTCGCCCCCTTCAGTCCAGTCAGCGCGCACTTCGAGGGCCTACGGGCCGCGGATCTAGGCGTGCCCATCCATCCACGGGCGCGCGCCACCGTCTTCCCCGCACTAGGCGCCTACGTGGGCGGTGACATCGTGGCCGGTGCCCTCGCGGCCGGAATGGACCGCGACAAGCGGCTGCGCCTGTTCATCGATATCGGCACCAACTGCGAAATCATCCTCGCGGACGGGGAACGACTGGTCTGTACGGCGGCACCCGCAGGACCAGCTTTCGAGGCGGCCTCGATCTCCAGCGGAATGCGCGCGGCACCCGGTGCGATCGAGGTGGTATCGATCGACGATGCCGGGTTGCACTTCGAAGTCATCGGCGGTGGAGCGCCCATCGGCCTGTGCGGCTCTGGCCTCGTCGACGTCGTCGCCGAACTCGCCCGCGTCGGCTGCATCGATACGTCCGGTCGCTTCCTCAGCGATGACCGGCTGGCCGAGGTGCATCCACGTCTCGCCCCTCGATTCATCGAGCGTGATGGCGAGCGCGTCTTCGTCCTCGCCACGGCTGAGGAGTCCGGGGATGGCAGCCAGGTCGCGCTGAGTCAGCGCGACGTGCGGGAGTTGCAGTTCGCCAAGGCCGCGATCTCCACCGGCTGGCGGCTGCTCTCCGAGGAGATTGGCGTCAACGCGGACGACATCCAGCAGGTCCTCCTCGCCGGATCCTTCGGCACCTACCTATCACCTAAGAGTGCGATCACCATCGGTCTCGTGCCTCGGATTCCGGCGGCGCGGATCGTCAGCGCAGGCAATGTCGCCGGGGAGGGCGCGAAGATGGCACTGCTTTCGGAGCCCGAACGCCACGGCGCGGCCGCCCTTATGGATGAGATCGACTACGTCGAACTGTCGGACCGCACCGACTTCAACGATCGGTTCGTCGATGAACTCGCCTTCCCCGTCTGAGCCCCGACCCCGCGCCCAAGCGTCGCTCGCCATCATTACCTGCGGCGCGATCGGTCGCGAAGCGATGGACTGGGCCGCAGGCAAGGATGTGGCGGTCTACCCCCTTCCCCCCGTCTTGCACAATCACCCTGAACGCATTGCGCCGGCAGTGGAAGCGCAAATCATCCGGCTGCGAACACTGCATGACGACGTGGCCGTCGCATACGCGGACTGCGGAAGCTACGGGGCACTCGATGAGGTGTGCGAACGGCACGGCGTAACGCGCCTACCCGAACGCCACTGCTACGACCTGCTCTCCACCCCCGAAACCTTGGATGCCCAGTGGGCAGCAGAACCGGGCACCTTCATCCTCATCGACTTCACCGTCGTGGCATTCGACCGCATGATCTGGCGCGAACTGGGGCTCGATCGCCACCCGGAGCTGCGCGATGACTATTTCGGCCACTTCACCAAGGTCATCTGGCTCGCTGGCCGGCAGACGCCCGATCTCGAACGCGCCGCCGAGCGGGCCGCCGGTCGGCTCGGTCTCCCGCTGGAAATCTGGCCTGTCGGAGCCAGTCTGGACCCCCATCTCACCCGGTTGTTCGCCTCTCTTGGGGAATCTGATGTACAAAGTAAGCCATAACTGATATATCTATCCCCGTGACCGCCATCCCGCTCGTGCAACCCGACCTCGCCGAGGGGGCCTCCCAGGCCCAACGGGCCTACCACGACATCCGCGCCCTCATCGTCACCGGCGATCTTGGTCCCGGAGCGCTCATCAGTGAGCCCGACCTCCAAAGCCGCCTTGGGCTCGGCCGCACACCCATCCGTGAGGCGCTGCGCACCCTTGCTCACCAGCGCCTCGTCGAGGTCTACCCGCGCCGCGGCATGTTCGTCGCAGCCCTCGATCCGCGTGACCTCTCGGCCCTGTCAGAGGTGCGCGAGGAGAGCGAGCCGTTCGCCGCTCGACTGGCTGCTGCACGTCGTACCGATGAAGACCTCGCCGAGATCGACGAACTCCTGCTCGCCATCGATGTGATGGCGTCGGCCCCCGATGCCCGCGGACTCATCGAACTCGACCAGCGCATCCATCACCAGGTCTATCGCTGGGCCCACAACGACTTCCTGCAAGCCGTGTGCGACCAGCACTACATGCACGCCCTGCGCATCTGGTTTCTCGCGCTCGACCGCGTGCCCAACCTCAACGAGGCGGTCACCGAGCACCGCGACCTCCTCCTCGCGATTCGCGACGGTGACGCCGATGTCGCTGCCGAAGTCATGTCCCGACACGTGCGCGGTTTCGAAGCCGAGATCCGCCGCGCCATCTAGATCAGCACCACCCACCGCACCACTCACGTGACAACGAAAGAGGAAGCAATGAGCAGTCTCCCGACCAAGGCCAAGTGCGTCGTCATCGGCGCCGGCATTGTGGGCAACTCCATGGTCTACCACCTTGCCCGTCTGGGCTGGACCGACATCGTCCAAATCGACAAGGGCCCACTGCCGAACCCTGGTGGGTCCACCGGCCATGCGTCGAACTTCATCTTTCTCGTCGATCACAACAAGGAGATGGCGCAGCTAACCCTGGACAGCCTTCGGCAATACATCGAGCTCGACACCTTCTTCGAGTCCGGCGGCATCGAGGTGGCGCGCGCGGCCGCGCGCCAGCAGGAGTTGATAACCCCCGGTTAAAACCGCAAGTCCTGGGGCGTCGACGGCATGGACATCCTCACCCCGGACGAGGTCAAGGAGATGGTTCCGTTCATCGACGAGACCGTCATCATGGGCGGCTTCTACACCAAGGGCGTGGGTGTTTGCGACTCTCTGCGAGCAGGCACGCTGATGCGCGAGAAGGCAATCGAGATGGGTGCGCTGCAGTCCTTCGCGAACGTCGAGGTCAAGGACCTCACCGTTGAGAACGGACACATCAAGTCCGTCGTCACCGACCAGGGCACCATCGAGGCCGACTACGTCGTCATCGCCACCGGCTGCTGGAGCCGTCAACTCGGCGCCATGGCAGGCGCCAACATCCCGCTGACCCCGGCCGTGCACCAGATGAAGGACATCGGCCCCGTCGCGATGTTCGCCGACGCCAAGGGCGACCTGGAATACCCGATCGTCCGCGACATGGACACCAACATGTACGAGCGTCAGCACGGCACGGGGTTGGAGATCGGTTCCTACGCCCACCGGCCAATCCTGTACGACGCCGAGGAGATCCCCTCGAACGCCGAGGCCGCCCTCTCCCCCACCGAGTTCCCCTTCACTCCCGACGACTTCGCCGACCAGGACGAGCACGCGCTCGAACTCATGCCCGAGATCGTCGGTGACGAGGGTGCCCAGGAGAAGTACGCCATCAACGGCCTGCTCTCCCTCACCCCCGACGGCATGCCGATCCTCGGCGAGACCCCCGAGGTCAAGGGCCTGTGGTCTGCCGCAGCCGTGTGGGTCAAGGAAGGCCCCGGCGTTGGGCGTGCCCTGGCCGAGTGGATGGTCCTCGGGGAGCCGGAGATCGACCTGCACGCCTCGGACATCGCGCGCTTCTACCCCGAGCAAACCACGACCAAGCACATCAAGGACCGCGCGAACGAGGGCTTCAACAAGACCTACGGCATCGTCCACCCGGCCGAGCAGTGGTCCTCGAACCGTGGCGTACGCAAGTCGCCCTACTACGACCGCGAGGCTGATCTCGGCGCTGTCTTCTACGAGACGGTGCTGTGGGAGCGCCCCTTCTGGTACGAGTCCAATGCCGGCCTCGTCGAGAAGTTCGGCGATGCGGTCATGCCCCGCACCGCGGAGTGGGAGTCGCGCTGGTGGTCGCCGATCATCAACGCCGAGCACCTGCAGATGCGCGAGACGGCCGGTCTGGTCGATCTCACCGCCTTTGCCCTATTCGACATCACCGGCCCCGGTGCACTGGCCACGGTGCAGGGCGTCTGCATGCGGCAGATGGACGTCGCCGTCGGCAAGGTCGTCTACACCCCCGTTCTGCTGCCGAGCGGTGGTTGGCGCTCCGACCTGACCGTCATGCGGCTGGGCGAGGACCACTTCCGTGTGGTCACCGGTGGCGCACACGGCATGTCGGACTTCAAGTGGTTCAAGGACCACGCGGCCGAGGGCGCGA
>JAYNIC010000020.1:17375-18104 GCA_038108715.1 Candidatus Nanopelagicales bacterium
ACGTTCACCAACCTCACCGATGACATCTCGACAGTCGGCGTGTGGGGTCCGAATGCGCGCGCGATCGTCGCCGCGGTGACCGATGCCGACATGAGCAACGAGGGCTTCCCCTTCGGCACCTGCCGTGAGATCACCATCGCGGGCAAGACCGTCCTCGCCTCGCGCATCTCCTACGTCGGTGACCTCGGCTGGGAGCTCTACGTGTCGATGGCGGACGGCCCGGCGGTGTGGGACGCCATCTGGGCTGCCGGCCAGGAGCATGGCCTCATCCCCGTCGGAATCGGTGTGTATGGCACGACCGGTCGCCTGGAGAAGGCCTACCGCGCGTACGGACCCGAACTCGAGGGCGATTTCAACGTCATCGAGGCCGGCATGGCCACCAAGAAGGTCAAGGACGCCGACTTCGTCGGCAAGGAGTCCTACCTGCGTCATCGCGAAGTGGAGCCCGCAGCGACGCTGTGCGTCCTCACCGTCGATGACCACACCTCCTCGACCGGCGAGAAGCGCTACATGATGGGTGGTGAGCCGGTCCTCACGCTCGAGGGCGAGTCGATCATCGATCCGCACGGTCGCATCTCGTACGTCACCTCTGCGGGCTCGGCCCCATCGGTCGGCAAGCACATCCTGATGACGTACCTCCCCGCCGCCTACTCCGCACCCGGCACCAAGTTGGCTGTGGAGTACCTCGGCGAGCAGTACCCGGTGACCGTGACCGGCGCCGGTGCCCTC
>JAYNIC010000021.1:0-399 GCA_038108715.1 Candidatus Nanopelagicales bacterium
GCTGACCGCGGCGACGTCGAGGCCATGCCCGTTGACGAGGACTTCCTACGCGCACTGGAGATCGGTATGCCTCCCGCCGGCGGCGTGGGCGTGGGCGTGGACCGCCTGCTCATGTCGCTCACCGGACTCGGTATCCGCGAGACGATCCTGTTCCCGCTCGTGAAACCCGAGGCTCGACCATGAGCGGACACATTCGACCGGCGCGGACCCCGGACGTGGGGGCGATCCACGACCTCATCGCGGAGTACACCGAGGATCGTCGAATGCTCGCCAAGGCGATGGTGACGCTCTATGAGGACGTCCAGGAGTTCATCGTCGTTGAGCGCGACGGCGAGATCGTCGCCTGCGGTGCCCTACACGTCATGTGGGAGGACCTCGCTGAGGTGCGCTCGCTCGCGG
>JAYNIC010000021.1:409-5482 GCA_038108715.1 Candidatus Nanopelagicales bacterium
CCCAGGTGCTCCGGGTCCTCCTTGATCGGGCGCAGGTCCTGGGTATCGAGCGGGTGTTTTGCCTCACCTTCGAGACCGAATTCTTCGGCCAGCACGGCTTCACCGAGTTCGAGGGCACACCGGTCGAGCACGAGGTCTTCGAGCAGTTGCTGCAGAGTTTCGACGAAGGCGTGGCCGAGTTCCTCGACCTCGAAAGGGTCAAGCCGAATACCCTCGGCAACCATCGCATGCTTATGCTCCTTCGATGAAGAGCTTCGCGATCGGCCTTGTCGGCCTAGCCGCCGCCGGGCTCACGCTGGGACTGACGATGGCCCCCGCCGTGGGCGCCCCTGCTCCCACCGGCCCACTGAGCGGCATCACGATCGCCTTGGATCCGGGTCATCAACTCGGCAACTCGAACCCGAAGTTCTTCGATGAACTCTCCCGCACGCACTTCAACGGGGTCGAGACCAAGTCCTGCAATACAACGGGTACCGCGACGAACGGGGGATACCCCGAGGCGACGTTCACCTGGAAGGTCGCCAAGCAGGTGAAGAAGCGGCTGCGGGAACTTGGCGCGACGGTCAAGATGACGCGGCATTCGAACTCGTACAACAAGTGGGGACCCTGCGTCGACCAGCGCGGCAGTTTCGGGCAGAAGGTCGACGCCGACCTCATGCTGAGCATTCATGCTGACGGAGCGGACTCGTCCGGATACGGCTTCTATGTCATGGCCCCGGCCGTGGTGCCGGGCTGGACCGATGACATCGCGAAGAAGTCCGGTCGCGCGGCGAAGCGGTTCGTCAAGGGTATGGCGGCGGCGGGAGCCCCGCGCTCGACGTACATCTCGAACCAGATCCTGATCACGAGCACCATCTCGACCCTGAACTTCTCCGACGTGCCGGTCCTGCTCCTCGAATCGGGCAACATGCGCAATGCCTCTGATGCGGCCCGCATGACCTCGGCCAGCGGCCAGGCCCAGTACGCCGACTGGATCGTGGCCGGTGTCCGGGCCGCCCTGAGGCGCTGATCGACCATTTCTCCCGCTCAGCGGGACCACCGGCGGGAACAAGGCGGGGGCGCCCTGCGTTGCTGCCACTCACGAGGCTTCGGGGCGTGAACGGGTGATCCGGAGCCCTCGGTACTAGCATCGAACCAGTCCGGTCCGGCGTGCGTCGGAGCCGTGAGGCACACTCTGTGGCCCCACGGGGGCAAGTGAGGAGAGTTGAGCATGTTCGAACGGTTCACCGACCGGGCCCGCCGGGTCGTCGTCCTGGCCCAGGAAGAGGCCCGGATGCTCAACCACAACTACATCGGTACCGAGCACATCCTGCTCGGCCTCATCCACGAAGGCGAAGGTGTCGCGGCCAAAGCCCTGGAGAGCCTCGGCATCTCCCTGGAGGCCGTTCGCTCCCAGGTTGAGGAGATCATCGGCCAGGGCCAGCAGGCGCCCAGCGGTCACATCCCCTTCACTCCCCGCGCCAAGAAGGTCCTTGAACTCTCGCTGCGTGAGGCCCTCCAACTCGGTCACAACTACATCGGTACCGAGCACATCCTGCTCGGCCTCATTCGCGAGGGCGAGGGTGTGGCCGCCCAGGTACTGGTCAAGTTGGGCGCCGACCTCAATCGTGTTCGCCAGCAGGTCATTCAGTTGCTCTCGGGCTACCAGGGCAAGGAGCCGGCCACCTCGGGCGGCCCTGCCGAAGGCACTCCTTCCACCTCTCTCGTGCTGGACCAGTTCGGCCGCAACCTCACGCAGGCCGCCCGCGAGGGCAAACTCGATCCGGTCATCGGTCGCGAGAAGGAGATCGAGCGCGTGATGCAGGTGCTCTCGCGCCGTACCAAGAACAATCCCGTTCTTATCGGCGAGCCCGGCGTCGGCAAGACCGCCATCGTCGAAGGCCTCGCGCAGAACATCATCCGCGGCGAGGTCCCGGAGACCTTGAAGGACAAGCAGCTGTACACCCTCGACCTCGGAGCACTGGTGGCCGGTAGTCGCTACCGCGGTGACTTCGAGGAGCGCTTGAAGAAGGTTCTCAAGGAGATCCGTACCCGCGGCGACATCATCTTGTTCATCGACGAGATGCACACCCTTGTCGGTGCCGGCGCTGCAGAGGGTGCGATCGATGCCGCCAGCATCCTCAAGCCGATGCTCGCCCGCGGCGAACTCCAGACGATCGGCGCGACCACCCTGGACGAATACCGCAAGTACGTCGAGAAGGATGCCGCCCTTGAGCGCCGGTTCGCACCGGTGCAGGTCAACGCGCCCGACGTCAGCGACACCGTGGAGATCCTCAAGGGTCTGCGTGAGCGTTACGAGTCCCATCACCGCGTGTCGATCACCGACAGTGCACTAGCGGCGGCGGCTCGGCTGTCCGATCGCTACATCTCCGATCGGCAACTTCCGGACAAGGCCATCGACCTCATTGACGAGGCCGGCTCGCGTCTGCGCATTCGCCGCATGACCGCCCCGCCAGACTTGCGTGAGTTCGACGAGCGCATCGCCGACGTGCGTCGCGCCAAGGAGTCGGCGATCGACGAGCAGGACTTTGAGAAGGCAGCCTCCCTGCGCGACGACGAAAAGAACCTCCTGGCCGAGAAGGCGCAGCGCGAGCGTGAGTGGAAGGCCGGCGACATGGATGTCGTGGCCGAGGTCGACGAGAAGTTGATCGCCGAAGTGCTCGCGCTGATGACCGGCATTCCGGTGACCGACCTCTCCGAGGACGACGCCCAGCGCCTCATCCGCATGGAGGAGGAGTTGCACCGCCGCGTCATTGGCCAGGAGCAGGCCATCAAGGCCCTGTCGAAGTCGATTCGACGCACCCGCGCAGGCCTGAAGGACCCCAAGCGTCCGTCGGGATCATTCATCTTCGCCGGACCCTCGGGCGTGGGCAAGACCGAGCTGTCCAAGACGCTTGCGGAGTTCCTCTTCGGCGATGAAAACGCGCTCATCTCCCTGGACATGAGCGAGTACTCCGAGAAGCACACTGCTTCCCGGCTCTTCGGCTCGCCTCCCGGCTATGTCGGCTATGAAGAGGGTGGCCAGCTCACCGAGAAGGTGCGCCGCAAGCCGTTCTCAGTAGTGCTGTTCGACGAGGTCGAGAAGGCTCACCCGGACATCTTCAACTCACTGTTGCAGGTGCTCGAGGAGGGTCGCCTCACCGATGCCCAGGGCCGCGAGGTGGACTTCAAGAACACCGTCATCATCATGACGACCAACCTCGGCAGCCGCGACGTGTCGAAGGGCGTCATGCTCGGCTTCGCACCCGAGAACGACGATCTGTCGGCGTATGAGCGCATGAAGACGAAGGTGCAGCAGGAGCTCAAGCAGCACTTCCGGCCGGAGTTCCTCAACCGTATCGACGATGTGATCGTCTTCCACCAGTTGAGCAAGAGTGAGATCGTCCAGATCGTGGACCTCATGGTCAATCACCTTGATGAGCGACTCAAGGATCGCGATATTTCCCTGGATCTGACGCAGGCAGCTCGCGAGTTGCTCGCCGAGCGGGGCTACGACACCAGCATGGGTGCCCGTCCGCTGCGTCGCACGATCCAGCGCGACGTGGAGGATCCGCTGAGCGAGAAGATGCTCTTCGGGGAAATCACTCCCGGGTCAGCCGTGCTCGTCGACGTTGGCACCGGTGAGGACGGACCGGAGTTCACTTTCACCACGACGCCGAAGGCCGACGTTCCCGACATCCCGCCGATGGAACCGGCCGGACCCCCACCCGGCTCCAGCGAGTCCGAGTAGCACGGTAGGGGCCTGCAGGTGCCCAACGGTCCGCTGATCCCCGGGTTGCGTGAGTACGACGCGCCACGACGTCGTCGCGCCCGCGGGTTCTGGCTCGGTTTGGTGGTTGTCATTGCGGCACTCACTGCGCTCGTCGTGGTGGGCGGCCTGGTCGCCGGCATCGGACCGCTGCGGGCGCTGGGCACGTCAGAGTCGCCCCTGACCCCAGTGGCCTGGCGGGCGACCGAGCAGCCGAACGTCATCCAGGTTTCGGTGACCCAGCCCGACGCCGGGCTGTGCACCGGCGACGAGATCATCGTCCGAGCGCTCGAGCATCCCGACGTCGTGGAGATCTCGGCGGCTCGCACCTCGCCGCGTGCCTCTGATGAGTGCGCCGGCATCGGCATCGCCGGAGACGCGACCTGGATCGACCTGGTGCTCGATCAACCCATGGGCTCGCGCATGGCGATTCGCCAGGACGATCGAGTCCCTCTTCCGGCCGATCTGCCGCCAACTCCCTAGTGGCCGCCTCGCACGGTTGGTGCTAGTCCGGCAGTGCCCAGCGTCCGCGCGCGATGGGAACGATCAGGCCGTCGGCGACCAGCCCGTCTAGTGCTCGCGCTCGCTGCTGGGGCTGTGGCCACGCCAGGTCCAGGCGGCGACCGGTGACCGGGCCATCTGCCTGCCGCAGGACTTCCAGCAGTGCACCGCGCGCCTGCCGGTCCGAGCCCTCATAACGGGGCTGTCGCCTGGTTGAGGATCCCTCCGGATATCCGGCGGCTCGCCAGCGGCAGCTGGCCGCGACGGGGCAGACCGCGCACTGGGGATTGCGCGCGGTGCAGACCACGGCCCCAAGCTCCATGACTGCCGCCATCCACTGGGCCCCGTGCCGACCGGGGAGGATCATCGAAGCGTGCGCCCGCTCGGCCGCGGTAATGGCCGGCGCCGACGTAGCGAGGCCAAGGTCGTGCCGGGCCACGACCCTTCGCACGTTCGTGTCCAGAGCGAGCGCGGGACGGTCGAAGGCGAAGGCGAGGATGGCGCCCACTGTGTATTCGCCCACGCCGGGCAGAGCAGTCAGCGCCTGCGCATCGCTTGGGACCTGACCGTCGTATTCGCGCGCGAGGACCCCGGCAGTGGCGTGCAGCCGCAGGGCCCGGCGGGGGTACCCCAGGCGCCCCCACGCGCGCAGGGCCGCAGATGCGGGCTCGGCTGCGAGCGCCGTTGGCGTCGGCCAGCACCGATTCGCCGCGACGCAGGGAGGCCGCCGCCTCGCGGACGCGGGCGATGTCGCCGGTCCGATCGCCGTCGAGCTTGACCTGGAAGCAGCCGATGCCCTGCTGGCGGGCAATCTCCATGGTACG
>JAYNIC010000021.1:5492-12280 GCA_038108715.1 Candidatus Nanopelagicales bacterium
GCTGCCAGACGGGCAGAACGCGGTCTACCGGAGTCTGTTGGAGCATGAATTCGGACACCATCACGCCCCAGGGGCGCCCGGGTCCGGAGAGGTCTCGCCAGGGCAGGGAGCGGCCGAAGTGGGTGAACCAGCGCCGAATGAGGGTGCTTTGGCGGCCGAGATGGGGCGAATTCACCGCATCTGCCACGACGCGAGGCCCCGAGGGGAGGAGACCTGAATGTCCCAGCCGCGTCGTCGCCATGTCCCGATGCTGCCATGTCCGGGCTCGGGAGGGGGTACGGTGCTGACCCGTGAGCACAGTGATGTACCCCGTGGGGCCCGAGCCGCCCGGCGTCTATTGGCGCCGGCGGATCATTGTGCTGATCGTTCTCGTCGCGATTCTCGCGCTGCTGTGGTGGTTGATCTTCGGCCGCGGAGGTGGCGACGACGGCGGAGCCGAACCGCTGCCCGTCCCCACGCCGACCGGCAGCGCGACTCCGGTGCCGACATCGGCCACGCCGACGCCAGAACCGACGCCGACCGCGATCACCGATTGTGCTGATGCGGACATTTTGGTCGAGGCCTCGGCGGCTGAGGCGATCTATCCCGTCGGATCCACGCCGAACCTCACCCTGACCGTTACCAACATTGGCACTCGGCCGTGCAAACGTGATGTGGGGCCGGGCGCCAATGAGTTGATCATCACCGCAGGCGATGTGTCGATCTGGTCCAGCGACGACTGCAACCCCAGCGACGACAAGGACATCACCACCCTCGATCGCGGTGATGCCTTCCAGACCCAACTGGTGTGGGACGGATACCTCAGCGAGGCGGGATGCCCACCGGGCATGCCCATGGCGGACGCTGGCGAGTACACCGTCTCTGGTCGCAACGGAGACCTGTACAGCGCTCCCTCCGCGCTACGACTGGAGTAGCGCTAGCGACCCTCGTCGGCTATCCGCTGCACCGACCCGAGTGCACTAGACAGATGGCGAACCTCGATGACGTCGTCAAGTCGATCGCGAGAGCCAGCCGGCACCAGGATGCGCCGATAGCCGAGCCGGCGGGCCTCGGCCACGCGCTGGGCGAGGAACGGAACCGGGCGGATGTCCCCGGACAGCGCCACCTCGCCTATCGCAAGGACGTCGGCCGGTATCGGTGTGTTGAGGCGCGCGGAGGCAATGGCCAAGCAGATGGCAAGGTCCGCGCCCGGGTCAGAGATCTGGGCGCCGCCCACGGTGGCGACGAAGATGTCGCGTTGCGAGAGGTCCTGCCCTTTAGGTCCTGCACGATCCGTCACCGCCGCGAGGGTGATGACCCGCGTCGTGTCGATGCCGGTTACCGTGCGTCTCGGTGCGCCACCGGTGCCGGCGGCGACCAGCGCCTGGACCTCCGCCAGAAGTGCCCGACGTCCCTCCATGGTTACGGTGACGCAGGTTCCGGCGACCGGGGTCTCCCGCTGCCCACGGAAGAGCTCCGACGGATCGCGCACCTCGGCGAGCCCCCGGTCGGTCTGTTCGAAGGCGACGATCTCGTCGGCGGGGCCGTAACGGTTCTTGACCGCGCGCAGAAGTCGCAGGGCACTGGAGCGATCTCCATCGAAGGTGAGCACGGTATCGACCAGGTGCTCCAGGGCTCGCGGACCGGCCACGGAGTTCTCCCGCGTCGATTGACCGATGATGAGCATGGGGATCCCGCGTTGCTTGGCCGTGCGCGTGAGTGCCTGGGTGACCTCGAGGACTTGTGCGACCCCGCCGGCGCGGCCCTCCAACTCCGGTGAGGCGATGGTCTGAACCGAGTCGACGACGATGAGAATCGGCCGGTGGTGCTCGATTTGGCCGAGAACGGTGAACAGGTCGTTGTCGTCAGCAACGAGCAACCGATCCGACATCGCCTCGATGCGGCGGGCGCGCAGCGCGATCTGGTCGGCTGATTCCTCGCCCGACACGTAAAGCACAACGCCTGGATGCTGCTCGGCAAATGCGTGCGCGACCGCGAGGAGGAGCGTCGACTTGCCGACCCCGGGCTCGCCGGCGAGCAGCACCACCTGGCCTGCCACGAGGCCCCCGCCAACGACGCGATCGAACTCGCTGGCGCCGGTCGGGATACGCCGTACCCGCTCCTCGGCTATCTCCGCCACCGGCTGGGCGGGACGAACGCGGGCGGCGGACCTGCCGGCCTTGCCGGACCGACTGGTCGGCTGTGCGGCGACTTCAGCGACCGTGCCGAACTCCTGGCACTTGGGGCAGCGGCCGACCCACCGAAGTGACGTTGCGCCACAGGAGGTGCACTGGTAGCTCACCGCGGACTTGGCCATGCGTCGCACCCTACGCAGGGCCGCCGACATCGGTGGGGTGAGCCCGTGCCTCGTGGTCGTGCCTGACCGCGCTGGCCTCGTTCTACTCTGGATCGGCCGGGTGCGGTGCCAGCCCTTGGCGAGCAGGTCCGGTGACCTCGGCAAGTGCCTGCATCCGGGCATCGCAGTACTCGACGAGGACGGCGTACGCCTTCTTGCCCATCAGTGCAACGAGCTCGTCGCGGTTGGTGACATAGACCGGCTCAACCGCCACGTGGGCCTCGGTGTTTCCGCTGCAGTACCAACTCAGGTCGTGGCCACCTTCGCCCCAACCGCGCCGATCGAACTCGGCGATCGTCACGACCTGGACCGTCGTCTCGTCAGGGCGCTCGACGTTCTCGTAGGAGCGACGCAGCGGCAGCTGCCAGCACACTTCGGGCTTGGTCTCGACGAAGGAGATGCCCTCGCGCATGGCGAGCGCGTGGAGGGCACAGCCCTCACCCCCGGCAAAGCCGGGTCGATTCAAGAAGATGCATGCGCCGTCGACCACCCGAGTCTTGCGCTCGGCGTCCTTGCCCTTCCCCTCCTTGGTCGTCGGGCCCTTGCGCGCACCCACCTCGTGATACTGCCAATCCGCCGGCGACAGTTTTGCGGCCCACTTCAGCGTGTTCTTCTCATCGGCCTTGTCGGTGAAGTGCGCACCCAGCGTGCAGCAGCCGTCGTTCGGTCGGTCGGCATAGACACCCTTGCAGCCCCGGCCGAAGATGCAGGTCCAGCGGGACGTGAGCCAGGTGAGGTCGCAGCGGTAGCGCCGACCCTTGGTTGACGGGTCGTCGAATTCGATCCAGGCGCGTGGAAAATCAAGGGGGACTTCGGCCACGCGAGGACCTTAGCGCGACAGGCCTCCCAGGGCGCGTGCCGCGTGCCAGAAACCGGTACGGTGATGACGTGCGGCTGGGAGTGCTCGACATCGGTTCGAATACCGTTCACCTACTCATCGTCGATGCCCATGCCGGCGCCGCACCGCTGCCGGCCTGGAAGTCCAAGATCGCTCTGCGCCTCGCCGAACATCTGGAGCCGGACGGTTCCATCGACGTCGACGCTGCGGGACGTCTTGTCGACTTCATCCGCGAAGCCCAGTTGACCGCTGAAGATCTTGGCGCCGCGGAGTTCCTCGCCTTCGCAACATCGGCCATTCGCGAGGCTCCGAATGGCGCGGCCGTTCTCGCTGACGTGCTCGAGCGCACCGGCGTTGAGGTTGAGGTCTTGAGCGGTGCCGATGAGGCCCGGCTTACCTTCCTCGCTGTACGCCGCTGGTTCGGCTGGTCCGCTGGCCGGTTGCTGGTGCTTGATATCGGTGGTGGATCACTGGAGTTGGCCGCCGGCGATGACGAGGAACCGGAGGTTGCCGTATCGGTCCCGCTCGGTGCCGGTCGGCTGACGCGCGACTTCCTCGCTGGCGATCCACCGACTGCTGACGACGTGCGGGAGGTCCGCCGGGTCGCTCGTGCAGCCCTGGGGTCGGTTGTCGGCAAACTCCTGCGCTCGGGCGAACCACGTATCGCCGTGGCGACGTCCAAAACGTTTCGTCAGCTTGCCCGCATCGCCGGGGCCGCACCTTCCAGCGAGGGTTTCCACGTCCGTCGAGTCCTCTCAAGCGACGACCTACGCACCTGGGTACCCAAACTTGCCGAGATGACTGCAGCGGAGCGCGCTCGGCTGCCCGGGGTGTCGGAGTCCCGCGCACCGCAACTGCTCGCCGGCGCGATCGTCGCCGAGGCGGCCCTGGACCTTCTGGGAATTGAGGAGGTGGAGATCGGGCCCTGGGCGCTGCGCGAGGGGGTCATCCTGCGAAGACTCGATTCGATGGAGTCATGAGCACCGTCATGGCCGAAGGCCTCACCGCAGCGCAGGTCGCCGAGCGAGTCGCCCGCGGCCAGGTGAACGATGCGCCGGACCCGCACAGTCGCAGCCTGGGCAGCATCATTCGGGCCAATACCCTGACCTGGTTCAACTTCGTCATCGGATCGCTGTGGGTGGTGATGTGGTTTGTCGCACCGATCCAAGACTCACTCTTCGGCTTCGTCATCGTCTTCAACGCGCTCATCGGCATCATCCAGGAGCTACGCGCGAGCCGCGCGCTTGAGAAGCTGTCCGTCATCGGGGAAGCACGGCCCGTCGTTCGCCGCGATGGGGTTGACCAGGAGATCCGTCCCCCTGAGGTCGTGCTCGATGACCTGGTCATCCTGCGACCGGGCGACCAACTGGTCGTCGATGGTGAGGTCGTCCACTCCGACGGTCTCGAGATCGACGAGAGTCTGCTCACCGGAGAGGCTGACCCCGTCGACAAGGCCGTAGGAGACCTGGCGATGTCCGGCTCGTTCGTCGTCGCCGGTAGCGGGAGCTACGTCGCGACCTCCATCGGCCGGGACTCCTTCGCCTCGAAGTTGACCGAGCAGGCAAAGCAGTTCGCTATGACCCGGTCGGAACTTCGCGATGACATCGCGAAGTTCATCCGACTGGCGTCGTTCCTCATCCCACCGATCGGTTTGCTGCTGCTGTGGTCGCAATTGAGCGCTGACCAGCCGCTGAACGATGCGATTCGCGGCACGATCGCCGGAGTCGTCACCATGGTTCCCGAGGGCCTGGTGCTGCTGACCAGCATCGCCATGGCGGTGGCCGTGGTGAGGCTCGCGCGACGCAGGGTGCTCGTCCAGGATCTGCCCGCCGTCGAGGTGCTCGCGCGCGTTGACGTGGTGTGTGCCGACAAGACGGGCACTTTGACCGAGCCCGGGATGGCGGTCACCGACGTGCGCGTGCTCGACGACACGGTCGACGTTGATGCCCTCCTCGCGGCCCTGGGTGCCGCGGAGGACAGCCCCAATCCCACCCTTCAGGCGATCGCAACGGCGTACCCCGACCCCACCTGGTCGGTTCTGGACACCATCGCCTTCTCCAGCGCGCGCAAGTGGTCGGCGGCCACGTTCGACGGACACGGCACCTGGGTTCTCGGCGCCCCTGAGGTGGTGCTCGGCGCCACCCATGGTGACGTCCTCTCCCAGGCGGAGGAGCTGGCCTCGGCCGGCTCCCGCGTGTTGCTGGTCGGGCGCAGCGTTGGTGCGGCCCCGGACCCGGACGCCGGTCTCGACTCCGTCGAACCGGCCGCCCTGGTGGTCATTGACCAACGGCTGCGATCCGATGCCGCCGACACGGTCGCCTACTTCCTCGAGCAGGGGGTCGAGGTCAAGGTGATCTCCGGTGACAACCCGGCGACGGTGGGTGCGATCGCGCACCAGGCGGGCGTACCGGGCGCCGCTGATCCGATCGATGCTCGAGACATGGGGGAGGAGCCGGCCGAACTCGAAGATCCCGTCTCACGGCACTCGGTTTTCGGTCGCGTGACGCCCGCGCAGAAGCAGGGCATGGTCGGCGCTCTGCACCTGCGCGAGCGAACGGTCGCCATGACCGGTGATGGGGTCAACGACGTTCTCGCGCTGAAGAAGGCCGATCTCGGCATCGCGATGGGCTCGGGCGCAGCCGCCACACGAGCGGTGGCCCAACTCGTCCTGCTCAACAACAAGTTCTCGGTCATGCCGCATGTCGTCGCCGAGGGTCGGCGCGTCCTCGGCAACATCGAGCGCGTCTCGGACGTCTTCCTCACCAAGACGTTCTACTCCGCGATCATTTCCGCATTCATCGGCCTCACCGTGCTCTTCACCCTGTCGGCGAATGGGCAGGCGCTGGACTTCCCGTTCCTACCGCGGCACTTCACCCTGATTAGCGGTCTCACGATCGGCATCCCCGGCTTCTTTCTCGCCCTCATGCCCAACACTGAGCGGTTCCGGCCCGGCTTCCTGCGTCGCGTTCTGCTGTTCGCCGTGCCGGCCGGCGTCATCTGCGCGATGACCGGCCTCAGCACGTACGTGATCGTGCTGGAGTTGGGCGAACCGCTGGCCGAAGCGCGTGCGGCCGCCACCATCGCCCTCTTCCTAGCCGCCTTCGCGGTGCTCGTGCAATCGGCTCGACCCTTGAACTGGCTTCGTCTCGGAGTCTGCGCTGCCATGTTGCTGTCGTTCGTCATCGTTCTGGCGGTGCCGTGGCTGGCCAACTTCTTCGCACTCGTGGTGCATCCGGAGGTGGATACCTTCATTGCCCTCGGCATAGGCCTGGTCGGCGCCGTTCTGGTCGCGGTGGCCGCGCGCGTCACTGATCGCTGGCGGGCACCCAAGGCACACGCGTGACTTCACCGCGGGTGGCTCTGTCCACCTCATCGGTGTTCCCCGAGGGGACCGCGGCCGCCTTCGAGATTGCCGCTCGGCTCGGCTACGACGGTGTCGAAGTCATGGTCATGACCGATGCGGTGAGTCAGGATCCGGTGGCGCTGCGTCGCCTGAGTGACCACTACGCCGTGCCCATCCTGGCGATCCACGCACCGTGCCTGCTGGTCACGCAGCGGGTGTGGGGTACCGATCCGTGGGGCAAGTTGGTGCGGGCCCGCGATGCGGCCACCGAA
>JAYNIC010000021.1:12290-17788 GCA_038108715.1 Candidatus Nanopelagicales bacterium
TGGTGCGAGCACCGTCGTCGTTCACCCCCCGTTCCGTTGGCAGCGTGACTACGGGCGGGAATTCGTGACGGGCCTCGATCGCATGACGCAGGAGACGCACATCAAATTTGCGGTGGAGAATATGTACCCCTGGCGGGCGCGGTCCCGTGAGATCGCCGCCTACGCCCCAGGGTGGGATATCAGGGACGAGGACTACCCGCACACGACCCTTGACCTATCTCACACGTCGGTGTCGGGTACGGATGCCCAGCAGATGGCACGCGACCTCGGCGATCGACTGGTGCATGTGCACCTTGCTGACGGAAGTGGATCCAATCGGGACGAGCATCTGGTCCCCGGGCGCGGGCAGCAACCGTGTGCGGAGGTCCTCGAGCACGTGCGCGGTCTCGACGGCACCGTTGTCGTTGAGGTCACCACTCGCCGGGCGGCGTCTCGAGCCGAGAGGGAGGCGGATTTGGCGGAGGCCCTGTCCTTCGCCCGTCGTCACCTTGCCGCTCCGACGGAGCAGCATCCGTCCTAGAGTGGTTCCGATGGCGGAGAACAGCGGATCTGATCAGGTGCGCGAGGCGGCAGTGGCCGCGGCGCGCAACGCCTTTGCAGCGGGTGGATTCGCGCGGACAACCTTCAAGGGCCTCGCTGCTGCGGCCGGTGTGGCGCCGAGCGTCCTGCGCAAGTATTACGACAACAAGGAAGCGGTCTTCGCGGCAGCTTTGAAGCTGCCGACCGATCCGTCCTCGGCGGTACCCGCGATCCTAGGCCCGGGACTGGACGGCCTCGGTGAACGACTCGTCCGCGCGACCTTGGACATTCTCGAAGATCCCCAGGTCCGTGAGGACCTCGTCTCAATGGCGCGTGCTGGGGCATCGACCGCCGCTCTCACGCGTTCCATGCAGGGCTACCTCGAGGTGGCCGTTATTGATCGCGTCGTCGCCGCGATCGGGGTTCCCGATGCGCGGATGCGCGCGGCCCTCATCTCGTCGTATCTCATGGGCATTGCTGCGGGCCGATACGTCGCTCGTATAGAGCCGCTAGCGTCCGCGAGCGAGGAGCACGTCGTTCGCATGGTCGCCCCCACAGTCCAGGCACTGCTCGACCCGCGCGTGCCTCTTGCACCAGCGAAGGGATAGACGATGATCGCGATTCTCGGGGCTGGCGCCATGGGCGAGGCCTATGTCTCAGGCCTTCTGCGCTCGGGCATCGAGCCGCACCGGGTGGCCATCGTGGAGAAGAACGCAGAGCGCGCCGCGCAGGTCAGCGAGCGGTACGGCGTTCACGTCGTGGACCTAGACACCGCGGTTCGCGAGTCGGCCACGGTGCTCATCCTCGTCAAGCCGCAGGACATGCCCGACCTACTGCAACGGGTTGCTCCGGATCTGAACGACGGCGCCATCGTCGTCTCTTTAGTTGCGGGGTTCCGGCTCGATCGACTCCAAGAGGCTCTCGGTGCTGGCACCCCCGTCGTTCGCGCCATGCCCAACACCCCTGCCCTGATCGGTCAAGGCACGACCGCCATTTCGCCGGGTCAGTACTGCTCCCTCGACCAATGCGACTACGTCGTGAGCCTTCTCTCGGCAGTCGGTCCGGTGGTGAGGGTGCCCGAGACACTTCAGGACGCCGTCACCGCAACCTCGGGCAGTGGGCCGGCCTACGCCTTCATGCTCATCGAGTCGATGATCTCCGCGTCGGAGGCGCTCGGCCTGGATGCGGAAACGGCTCGGCTCCTGGTGACGCAGACCGTTCTGGGAGCCGCCATGATGGCCGCCGAGCCTGGTGCGGACGCTGCGGCCTTGCGGCGTCAGGTCACCTCTCCGCAAGGGACCACGGCGGCAGCGCTGAGTGTTTTCGAGGCGGCCGGATTCGGTGCGCTCGTCGAGCGGGCGATGACCGCGGCACGCGACCGCAGTGTCGAGCTGGGATCACCTCCGGCATGAGCGACGCCGTGACCGTGGTCTGGGACGACGACCTGCGCAAGTATGACTTCGGGCCCGGTCATCCGCTCGCGCCCATCCGCGTGCAACTGGCGATGCGACTGGCGCTGGAGTTCGGACTCCTTCAACCGGAGCACGTGTCGGTGCACAACCCCGTACAACCGGCGACGATGGAACAGATCCTCTCCGTGCACACGCCCGACTACATCGATGCCGTGATGCGAGCCTCGAGCGACCCGCTGTTCAACGATCCGCTGCGGGGCTTGGGCACCGCTGATGATCCGGTGTTCCTCGGTATGCACGATGCGTCCGCGCTCGTGGCCGGGGCGACATTGGCGGCGGCGCAGGCCGTACGCGCCGGATCGGCTCAGCACGCGATCAACATCGCCGGCGGCTTGCACCACGCCATGCCCGAAGCGGCCTCTGGGTTTTGCGTCTACAACGACATCGGGATCGCCATTGCCTGGCTACTGCGGCAGGGGGTGGAGCGGATCGCCTATGTCGATGTCGACGTCCATCATGGGGACGGCGTTCAAGCCATGTTCTATGAGGATCCCCGCGTGCTCACGATCTCGATCCACGAGAGCCCGCGATCCCTCTTCCCCGGTACGGGATTTCCCCACGAGTCCGGCGGTCCGCAGGCGCCGGGGAGTGCGGTAAATATCGCCCTGCCCGCCGGCACCGATGATCAAGGATGGCTCCGGGCCTTCCATGCCGTCGTCCCCCAGATCCTGGAGGCTTTCGAGCCGCAGGTCATCGTCAGCCAGCACGGATGTGACTCGCATGTCGAAGATCCGCTCGCACACCTCGCGCTGTCTATTGACGGTCAACGCATGAGCTACGAAGCGATTCACGCCTGGGCTCATCGCTACAGCGATGGTCGATGGATTGCGGTGGGGGGTGGAGGATACGAGTGGGTGGACGTCGTACCTCGTGCGTGGACGCATCTGCTTGCCGAAGCTGCCGGCACTCCGATCAATCCCCAGTCCGACGTACCGTCGACCTATCGTGACTTCGTCAGCGAACGCTTCGGTCGGTCAGGGCCGGCGACCATGACCGACGGTCGAACGCCGTGGCCCAAGCCTTTCGACCAGGGTTTCGATCCCGGTGATCCGATCGACGAAACGGTCCTCGCGACACGGGCGGCAGTCTTCCCACACCACGGTCTCATCGCCGATCCAGACCCTTGGTTCTAGGGCCGGTGGTCCATTCGGGAAATAACCACTAGGCTCTTTCGAGCATCGGGGTGACGCCGAGTGGCTCAGTGCAGTAACGTCACCGCCGTGCCACAGAGAGGCAACCTTCCGTTGGTGCGGGAGTCAGGAGCAGGGAGCGACGAATGAGCGGTGCCAACGAGCGGCCTCTGGCCGAGGTCAAGTTCCTCACCGTGGCCGAGGTGGCTTCGCTGATGCGGGTGTCCAAGATGACGGTGTACCGCCTTGTGCATGCCGGAGAACTGCCCGCAGTCCGTGTTGGGCGCTCCTTCCGCGTACCGGAGCAGGCGGTGCACGACTACCTGCGCACCTCGTTCATCGAGGCTGGCTGACGAACGTCCCTTCAGGGATGGCATGGAGTGGGCTCGCCCGAACGACGTCCTGATTGCCTGATCGGGTAAGGTCAGGGTCTTCCCGGAATGAATGAGGTTATCGATGGGCTCCGTGGTCAAGAAGCGCCGCAAGCGCATGGCCAAGAAGAAGCACCGCAAGCTGCTCAAGCGCACGCGCGTGCAGCGGCGTAACAAGAAGTAGCCCTCCGGGATCTAGAGCGAGGGGGTCGCCGTGGGTCGCGTCGTTCTCGTCACCGGTGCTGCCCGCCATCTGGGGGGCCAGATGGTCAAGGCTCTCTCGCGCGACCCCAACGTCGAGCGGGTGGTGGGCGTTGACGTAGTGCCCCCCCGCCGCCCCGTACCGGCCTCGGAGTTCATTCGGGCCGACATCCGAAATCCGGTCATCGGCAAGGTTCTGCAGGCGACCGAGGCAGACACCGTCGTGCATATGGGCGTTATCGCCACATCGGTTCAGGCGGGTGGACGGGCGTCGATGAAGGAAATCAACGTCATCGGCACGATGCAGCTATTGGCGGCGTGTCAAAAGGCGCCGGCCCTGCGCCAACTCGTGGTGAAGTCAACTTCCTCGGTCTACGGGGCCGGCCCCCGCGATCCGGCGCTCTTCACCGAAGACATGTCTCCGAAGCATCCGCCGACGAGTGGCTGGGCGAAGGACTCGGTCGAGGTCGAGGGATTCGTTCGCGGCTTCGCTCGACGTCGGCCGGACGTGGCCGTGTCCATTCTGCGGTTGGCGAATTTCATTGGCCCCAAGGTCGAGACGGCGATGACCGAGTACTTCTCACTACCGCTCGTGCCCACCGTCCTGGGCTTTGATGCCCGGATGCAGTTCATTCACGAAGACGACGGCATCGAGGCACTGCGCCAGGCAGCCTTGCAGGGCGAGCCCGGCGTGTTCAACATCGCCGGCAATGGTGTGCTGTCGCTGTCTCAGGCCGTTCGCCGAACCGGACGGCCCTCGATCTCGGTGCCCGGTGTCCTCCTACCGGCCATGGGTCGCGCGCTGGCCCCGGCGCGACTTGTCGACTTCTCCAAGGAGCAGGTGCGCTTCTTGACCTACGGTCGCGGCATCGATACCACCCGTGCCACCCAGACCCTGGGCTTCACCGCTGAACATTCCACGGCGTCGGCATTCGCCGACTTCCTCGACGGTCACGGCCTAGGCCCGTCCCTGGCCGAAACGGTGTTTGACGGGGCAGATACCGCGGTCAGAGCTCTGTCAGGCGGTGCACATGCCTGATGCGCAAATCATCCCGATCGACGGAGAGCGGGACCGTCCCGTCGCGGATCGGTCAGCACCTGTCGTACTGCGTGCACTTGACTTCGTCCGCCGTAGGTTGACCGGCGCCTATGAGGTTGATGAGTTCGGGTTCGATCCTGAATTCGCCGAAACGATCGTGCTGGCGCCCCTGCGTCCGCTGTTCGAGTCATGGTTCCGGGTTGAACTTCGCGGAATGGAGAACGTTCCCGGTGAGGGCGGGGCACTTCTCGTCGCCAATCACTCAGGAACTATCGCGGTGGATGCGCTGATGACCCAACTGGCCATTCACGACCACCATCCCCAGCATCGTCACCTGCGCATGCTGGGCGCCGACCTGGTCTTCGAGACGCCGTTCATCGGGGAGATCGCCCGCAAGGCGGGTCACACCCTCGCCTGCATGCCCGATGCTGAGCGTCTGTTGTTCAGCGACGAATTGGTGGGTGTCTGGCCGGAAGGCTTCAAAGGCATCGGCAAGCCATTCAGCGAGCGATACAAACTGCAGCGCTTCGGCCGCGGTGGCTTCGTGACCGCGGCGGTGCGCACCGGACGCCCGATCATCCCCACGGCCATCGTGGGCGCCGAGGAGATCTACCCCATCCTGGGCAATCTGCCGCTCGCCGCACGGCTGCTCGGTCTCCCGTACTTCCCGCTCACGCCGACCTTCCCGTGGCTCGGGCCACTGGGGATGATCCCGTTGCCGAGCAAGTGGATCATCGCGTTCGGTGAACCCATCCGTACCGACGAC
>JAYNIC010000022.1:0-677 GCA_038108715.1 Candidatus Nanopelagicales bacterium
TGAGGGCGACGCATCCTGGGAATCGGCTGCCCTGGTTCATGCGATTAGTGTGCCTCTTGGGAGTAAGAAGGGCCCGGGCATGTGCCCGGGCCCTTCGTGGAAGTGAGTGCTAGGTCAGCACTTCTGCTTCTTCTTGGAGTTGTACTGGTCCACCAGCGTGGTGCGCGACTGGCCGAGTCCCATGTCAGCAGTGAACACGGGGCCGAAAGTGCCATTGAGAACCGAGAGGACAGTCTCGTTGGTCGTCAAGTGAACATCGGACTGGATATTGGTATTTGTCTTCTTCATGAACTTCTTGGTCTTCTTATCCTTCTTGACCGAGCAGTTCTCGTTGGCCTTTACGTGCTGCAGCGTCATCAGCGGCAGACCAGGGTTGCCGGCGTAGGTGACGGACAGGTCCCACGTCTTGGACGGCACGTCCGTCGGGTAGCCGATCATCGGGTCGCAGACCTCGAGGCTGGTAGCGCTATTGCTGAAGGTTACGCATCCAGAGTGAGCGACGTACCCGTCGCCAACGCCAGACACGGGGAAGCGCAGGACGTTCTTGGAGAAGGTCGCACCGTTGCTGGCAGTGATGCTGATTCCTGCAGCGCTGAGCCCGGCGAGCAGGTCCTTCTTGAAGGAGATGATCGTCGCGCTCTTTTTCTTGTCGAGCTTGGCGTTGGCGGGCGCGGCAG
>JAYNIC010000022.1:687-13827 GCA_038108715.1 Candidatus Nanopelagicales bacterium
ACTGAGGATCTTCTTGGTGAGATTCATTTAGCCTCCGTATGGGTCCTTCCGAACCCCCCGAGCGGAAGGGCACGACCACCCACTTCGGGCGGCAGTCCCGATATTGCCTCGCAAGATGAGCGAATGCACGCCGAACGTCCAATTTCCCAGAAGCCGGTCTCCGCAGGGGTCGTGCACGCGGCAGGATGTCCCCATGGCGGACACACACGCACTGCTTGCTGATCTAGCAAGCACCGTGGGAGCCGAACACGTCCTGACCGACCCGGATCTCGTGGCGCCGTACGCCACCGACTGGGGCCGCCGTTGGGGGGGACCTTCCCTCGCCGTGGTGCGGCCGGCCACCACCGCCGAGGTGGCCGAAGTGCTTGCTCGGTGCTTGCAGGACCGAATCCCGGTGATCCCCCAGGGGGGCAACACCGGACTCGTCGCCGGTGGCGTGCCAGCGGAGGAGCCCGGCCCCTTGGGGTCACCGATCATCATCTCGACCCGGCGGCTGACCCGACTCGATCCGATCGACGAGGCCAGTGGACAGGTCACCGTGGGCGCGGGCGTCACCCTGGGCGATCTGCATCGGTACGCCGCCGCCGCGGGTTGGGAGTACGGCGTCGATCTCGCTGCTCGCGACTCGGCCACGGTCGGCGGCACCGTCGCGACGAATGCCGGCGGTATCCGTGTCATCGCCCACGGCATGACGCGTCAGCAGGTGGTCGGGATCGAGGCCGTGCTCGCCGACGGCAGCATCGTGGAGCACCTGGCAGGGCTTCCCAAGGACAACACCGGCTACGACCTGGCGGGATTGCTCACCGGCAGCGAAGGCACCCTCGGTGTGATCACAGCCGTCCGGCTTCGGCTGACTCGGCCGCACGCGGCGTCTTCGGTGGCCCTCATCGGTATCGACACCTACGAGGAGGCACTGCGGCTCCTACGCAATGCACCGCGGTCGGGCGTCCCCGTCCTTGCGGCGGAGGTCACCGATCGCGTCGGCGTCGAGTTGGCCATGGAGATGGCCGGACTGCCGTGGCCGTTGGAGGAGCGTCACGCGCTCACCCTGCTCCTTGAGATCGCCGACGGAGGTGAAGGCGAAGGCTTCGACGAGAGCGTGCTCGACGGGTATGACGTGACGCTGGCCATCAACGCCACCGACCGCGCCCGCCTGTGGACCTACCGCGAATTGCAGGGTGAGGTCTACACCGCCTACGCCGCCGCACACGGTGCCGACCCCGCGCACAAACTCGACATCTCCATCCCCCTGCGCCACCTCGCCGAGTGTGCGGACCTGCTGCGCGAGCGCATGGCGACGTACCCGGGAGTACTGGCCTTCGGTGTCTTCGGTCATCTTGGTGACGGCAATATCCATGTCGAGATCGCCGGACCGACCGCAGACGACGAGGAGGTCGACATGCTCGTGCTGGGAACCGTGAGCACCTACGGCGGCAGCATCTCAGCCGAGCACGGCGTCGGACGCGCGAAGAGCCACCACCTGCACCTGACGCGAACACCGACCGAGATCGCGGCCATGCAGGCGATCAAGGCCGCCCTGGATCCCGAGGGCATCATGAATCCGGGAGTGCTCCTGCCGTTAGAGTCGCCGCGTGACTGAAGAGATCCCCGTCGTCGGAATGCGCGAGCCCTGCCCCTGTGGATCGGGCAAGCGATACAAGGCCTGTCACGGCAAGGCGCGCGCCCGTCAATCGGTGGCGCACGTCGGCCGACCCTTCGAGGGCATGGCGAGCGAGTGCGACTGGGTGGCCATGCGTGAGATCGTGCCGGCCGCGACCGCGCCCCTGACGTTGAAGGACTCCACCGATCGTTCGGTGACTCTCACGACCGTGCTCCCCCTCGCCTGGCCTGCTCTCGTGCGCGACAACGGCGACATCTTCCTCGCCATGCAGGTCACCACCGGCTCCGGTGATCCGAGTCGCGATGCCGCCGACGCACTGCTGCGCGCACTCGAGGCAGAGCCGGGCTCGCCGATCCCACCGGTCGGTCTCCCAGGCCCCGGGCCGCGTCTGCAGGATCTCATCGCCGATGCACCGCTTGAGGTGACGATCCACGAAGACTTCGACTACTGGATGGCTGAGGACACCAGCGTCGATGCGCCAGGTGTGCGTGACTCCCTTGATCGCGCGAACAGCAAGGTGATGCCGACCGTGCGCCTTGCTTCAGTAGACGCGGCGTACTGGGTCGATATGGGCGACAAGACGTTCCTGCGCTGGGTCATGCCGTACGCCGAGGAGAAGTTGCTCGATGCGTTCGCCCGCCTTCATGCGGCCGGTGAGAGTGCCCTGTCGGAAGTTCCCTCCCGTTTCGTCGGGTCATTCCGCGCAGATGGGCTTCTGGTCCCGGTGTGGGAGCTGACGGAGGGCACCTCGGCCGATCGGTGTGAAGACGCGGCAGCGGACTTCGCCACCCGACTCGATGCCGCGCTTGCGCAGACGACTCCGCTCACCTCCGATGAGCGCCGCGCCCGTGCGGGCCTGCAGAACCGTCAGATCACCCTGCGTTAGTCGGAGAGTTGGTCGACCGCCAAGGTCGGCCACAGCACGGGTGTCGCGGGTTCGCGGTCCCCGGTCCAGGGCGCGCGAACTACGTAGAGGATCTGCGCGAGGTGGTAGGCGGCTGACTCATACCGACCGCGTTCGTGCCGGAAGATCTCAAACGCCTCGTCCGGATCGCGATCCATCTGCACCCCCGCGCGCTTCATGAGGTCGAGCGCGTGGTCGAACTCCTTGCGTGTGATCGTCGACAACTGCGTGGCGTACTGGTCGAAGAGCCCGCGTGTGTCAGCGAGCCGGCCGCGCAGATTGTCGATGCTCAACGCCTTGGCGACCGCGACCGTGTTCGGGGACAGCCCGGCCGAGGGCCCGGTGAACTTCTGAGTTGATGCCCCGCGGTGCGTGCTGACGCCGAAAATTGACAGCGTCACCTCCAGACGCTGCCGCCACCGACGGAAGGGCAATGCCTGCTTGATTTCGACCTCGGTGGCGTACAGCGACAGGATCGTTTGGGCACCCTGCTCGAGGACAGCCACGGTCCGCACGTCCGGGTTGGCCTTCTGCATGGCCAGGCGCAGCGCAGCCGAATCCATGGTGGCCAGCAGGGAAATGAGCCAGTTGCGGCTCTCGACGGGGGAGCGGAAGCGATTGAGCGCCGGATAAAGCGACTGTGCCAGTCGCACCTGCGAGGTCCAGTCCACCCACTGCTGATAGAGATCCGGCAGGTTCTGCTCCCCCCCGATCAACTGCGCGCGTGACAACATCTCCGGCCCCCACGCAGGTGCACCGGTGACTGCCGAACTCACCAGCACCTGATCCTCGCGGGCGAGATACGTCGAATACAGGGTGGGCAGGAAGCCGATGAGAAGCGCGATGACGACCGGGCCGGTCATAGCGGCAAGGAAGTCGACAGCCGTAACACTTCCGGTCGGTTGTCCCATCACCCCGAGGGTGAAGAGTCCGGAGCCGGCCTGCAGCAGCGAATCGATCGCACCGCCCTGGCTCACGCCGTAGATCATCAGGCCGTATCCCAGCATGAAGGACACGAGCCACACGATGAGTGCCAGGATGATGCCCATCACGCCGCTCCATGCCAGCACCCGGTCCCGGGCCGTAAAGTTTCGCCGCATGCGCATCAGGAGTCGGAAGGCGACGTCGGTGCTGCGAATGATCACGGCGTACAGCGACGAGATCCGGTCGCGAGGAATGACCATCGTGCGCACCAGACTGGAGAAGGTGAATCCAACGATCAGCAGTCCGAGAATGAAGGGCAAGACTCGAACCACGGGGTCCAACGCCCCGAGGTCAACATCTAGCGTCCACACCATTGGATGGAGCCTAGTGCGCACGCGGGCGATCGGCCGGGACTAGGCTTCAGCGGTGACCTGGGATCCGCAGACCGGCATCATCGTGGTCGGCGTCATTGCGGTTGTTGCGCTGCTGCTCTCGGTGGCCATCGCCTTGCGGACCGGTCGGATGAAGCGGCAGTACCGCGTGCTGTCCGCGGCGGATAGCCGATCCTCCTTCGTCGAGGTGGTGGCCCGCAAGACCGAGGAGGTTCGGGAACTGCGCGCAGATGTGGCGCGCTTGGCGGACGAGTTGCGGGCAACCCAGGGTGAGCTCCGCGAGGCCATCCGCCATGTGGGTCTGGTTCGGTACGACGCTTTCGGGGACATGGGTGGCCGGATGTCGTTCAGCGTGGCGCTCGTCGACGACCACGGCAACGGATTCGTCCTCTCCGCGATCCACGCGCGCAGTGAGTCGCGCAGCTACGTCAAGGAGTTGCGTGGCGGGATGGCCGAGGTGCTGCTGTCTCCCGAGGAGACGGCAGCCGTTGCGGATGCGGTGGCGGGCATTCCGCCCCGCGACGGCCGCGACTCTTAACTCTTGACGGGGATCTCCACCCGGCCCATGCCGGTGAAGTGGGCGTCGGTCCAGGGCGTGCCCTTGACTGTCCCCTTTACGACGCCGATGCCGTAGTCCGAGGCGTGGACGACCTTGCCGTTGCCGATGTAGATCGCGACGTGCGCGGCACCGTTCTCGAAGTAGAAGGCCAGGTCGCCGGGGACGGCGTTCTTGAGGGAGACGCGCTCGGTTTCCCTGTACTGCGCGCGGCTGTAGTGCGTGAGCTTGATGCCCACGGACTTATAGGCATAGACCACGAGCCCAGAGCAGTCGAAGGCGTTCGGCCCCTCACCACCGGCGACGTAGTTGTCACCGATCTGATCCAGGGCGATATCGACGACCTCGGAACGGATGCGCTCCTCGGTCGCGCGCTGCTCTTGGGCCTTCTCGCGGTAGGAGCTCGCCGCCTGCCGGGCGGCCTCCTCGTGGATGCTGCCACGTTCGGGGGGAGTGTCCGTCTGCGCCTGTACCCGGTCGTAGGCCTGGGCGCTGGAGACGGCCGTGGCCACGACGGCGGTGGTGGCGCCGGTGGTCACCAGGGCGGTGATGGTTGCGGCGGCGAGGCCGCGTCGGATGTGCGTGCGCGTGGATCGGCGCATGATCTCCCTATCGCTCCGCCTCCCGCGGGGGACCCCCGGTGCCGGACTCGTCGTGCGTCCGGTGCGGATGGCCGCGCCGATTCAGCGGGCCGTCCGGTCGGGGCGGTTGCCCCGTGCGGCCGAACGGCTCGAGGACCATGACACGGGCCCAAGGCCCCCAGACAAATCGTCGTCCGGATAACGGATTGATAACGGCACGTCACAGGTGTCACATAAGTCACACCGGCGTGGCTGCCACGAATGTCGCAGGAATGTCGCACAATCCCCGCCCCCGGGCACTCATAGGGGGCGATGGAAGAGGTCAATCACCTGGTAGGCGCGCATGCCGAGGGACTCATACAGCCGGGTCGCCCCCGTGACGTTGTCGCTATCCACCGCCAAGGCCGCCCCGTGTCGACCCTCACCCCGGGCATGGGCGAAGGCCTCGGCCAGCAGCCAACGGGCCATGCCCCGGCCGCGGGCCTCCGGCACGACCCCCAGGGTGCGCACGTAGGCCAGGCCCTCCTCGATGCGCGAGTCATCGACCAGGCACAGACCCACCGGCTCGCCATCAAACTCGGCACTCCACTGCAGATCCGGCCGTGCATCGCCCCGGGCGTCGAACCAACCGATCCAGTCCTCAAACGGCCGGGGTACGAAGCCGAAGTGGTCGCGGAAGGAGCGCTCGAAGAGTTCGTGCAGGAGCCGGCGGTCGGCGTCTCCGTCGACCACGCGAATGCTTGCGCCGCGCGGCGTCGCCAGGGTGCCATCGGGAGCGTGATCTTCGAAGTCGATGCGCATCCGCCAGAAGCGCCGCACGCCGGTGAACCCAGCGACAGCAAGGACCTCCTTGAGCAGGTGGTCGTCCTCGAACGCCGATGCCTCAATCTGCCAGGGTCGCTCCGCGAGGCGGGCGGTCGCCCCGACGGCGCTCTCGACAAGGTGCGGCAGCAGGGCCGCAGAGACTTCTGGAACGACGTACACATTGACAAACGTGGTCCGAGCCCCGGTCTCCCACTGCAGGAATGACAGGCCGCAGACCTTCCCCATCGAGTCGAAGACGAGCAGGCTCTCCTCGCGCAAGGTCTCCGGACTGCTCAGCAGTGAACGGACGGTCTCGCGGGGCATATGGCTCGCGCCGAGGACCACGGTTTCCGCGGCACGAATCACCTGCTGCGCAAGATCGACGTCCGTGCCGTCGGGGAAATGCTCCCGCGACAGCGAAAGACGACGTGCGGTGAAGCCGTCGGGCAGTATCGACACGGTGCCTGCCAGAAGCGCCGTTGTCAGTGCGTCGGCAAGGCAGCGATGCGACGGACAAGGTAGGACGAGAACCAGCCGGAGTAGCGCGCCTGCAGCGCCGGATCCCGCCAGTCGGTACCGGTGATGACCTCCCGGCACGTGGGGGCACCGCAGTAGCAGCGGAACTCGTCATAGTCACTGGCATCGCACATGGCGTAGTCGAAGGCGAGTTCTTCACCCGGCTCGATGTCGCGCATCGCAATGAGCAACTGGCTGCCGAGGATCCCGCAGTTGGGCTCGCACGAGTGGTTGAGCATGTCACCCGGCTCGGGTGTCTCCCCCGAGACAAGGAAGAGGTCCTCGTCCACCTGGATCGAGCGCTGCTGGCGGTAGACGGTGAGCCCGTCCAGCGTCGCGCGGTCGACGACCCAGCCGCCAAAGCCGGCCACGGTCTCACCCGCTCGGATCGGCTGCAGGGCAAAGGAGCCGAAGCCCTTCTCCCCCGCCGGGCGAGTCTCCGCCTTGGCAGTCAGCCAGTTGTAGTCCATTGCACCTCCTTCGGGCACTGAGCAGCAGAGTGTGACATGTCCGGCTGAACAGCGGTAGCCGCGGGCATCGAATTCTGTGCAGCCTCTAGCCTTATGCCGTGATCGATCCTCGCCTGCTACGCGACAACCCGGACCTGCTGCGTGAATCGCAGCGCCGCCGTGGGGAGGCCGTCGACCTTGTTGATCGCCTCCTCGAGCTCGATGCTGCCCGCCGGTCCGCCCAGTCGGCGTACGACCAGATCCGCGGCGAGCAGAAGCAACTGTCCAAGCGCATCGGACCCCTGCAGGGCGCTCTGAAGCGCAATCCGGATGACGCTGAGGCCCGCGCTGAGGTCGACGCCCTCATGGCGCAGGCGGGCGATCTGGCCGACAAGGTCAAGGTCGCAGACGCTGCGGCCAGCGAGGCTGCGCGCGTGGCCGAGGAAGCGTGGCTGGAACTGTCCAACATCGTCGACATGCGGTCGCCGGTCGGCGGCGAGGAGGACTTCGCCGTTCTCGAGCACGTGGGCACCCCACGCGACTTCGCTGCGGAGGGTTTTGAGCCGCGCGATCACATCGATCTCGGGGAGTTGCTGGGCGCCATCGACATCGAGCGCGCGGCGAAGGTGTCCGGCTCCCGCTTCTACTACCTCACTGGCGTGGGGGCCCTGCTGGAGTTGGCATTGCTCAACCTCGCCATCGCCCAGGCAACGCGCAACGGATTCACTCCCGTCATCCCACCGGTGCTGGTCGCACCGAAGGCGATGGAGGGCACCGGATTCCTCGGCCAGGCTGCCGAGAACGTCTACCGCATCGAGTCCGACGACATGTACCTCGTGGGGACCGCCGAGGTTCCGCTTGCCGGCATGCACGCCGACGAGATCGTCCCCGCGAGTGCCCTGCCGATGCGCTACGTCGGTTGGTCATCCTGCTTCCGGCGCGAGGCTGGTTCGTATGGCAAGGACACCCGCGGCATCATCCGCGTGCACCAGTTCGACAAGGTCGAGATGTTCGTGTTCTGCGACCCAGCCGACGCCGAGGCCGAGCATGAGCGACTGCTCGGCTGGGAGCGCGACTTCATGGATGCCCTGGAGGTCCCGTACCGCGTCATCGACGTCGCGACCGGCGATCTGGGCTCGAGCGCGGCGCGCAAGTTCGACATTGAGGCCTGGATCCCCACGCAGGGGACCTACCGCGAGGTGACTTCAACGTCGAACACGACCGAGTTCCAGGCGCGACGCCTAGGCATTCGCATGCGTGCCGGTGATGAGGTCAAGCCGCTTGCCACGCTGAACGGCACGCTGTGCGCCATGCCCCGCATCATCGTGGCCCTGTTGGAGAACCATCAGCAGGCCGACGGCTCGATCGTCGTACCCCAGGCCCTTCGCCCCTTCCTCGGCCGGGACGTCCTCGAGCCCGTATGAGCCGCAGGCTGATCGCGGGGGGCGCGGCGTTGTCGGCCGGGCTCGTCCTCCTCGTCGGCTGCAGCAGTTCGGCTCCCGAGCAGGGCGGCGGTGACACACCGAGTCCCTCGACGAGCGTGACCGGCGGTGCGACAACGCCGATCCCGATCGAACCCTCGAACCCGCCACTGCAGCCGGGACGATCCCGCGGTCACATGCTGTTCGTGCAGTCGGCCGAGGACGCCTCGCTCGTGTCTGGCGACCGGCCCATTCGCCTCACCCTGGCTCGGACGGGCAACAGCATTGCGTGGTTCGCCGCACCACCCCAGCGCCGTGCTGGTGAGATGACGACGTACGAGGCCTTGATGACACTCGGCTGGCGGCCGGCGCCGGATGGGACAACGTCGACGTTGCCCAAACCCCGCCCAAATGGCTTCCTCAGCTATGCGGGCGGCTCCTTGACCTTCACTGTCTTCGCAGCGAACGTGCGCGCGGACGGCACCCTGGTGCTTGATATCAATCCGATGGGGCCCATGCCGGAGACGAGCGCGTCATTGGGCGTCGCAACGCTCACCCTCGACGGTGCGCCCGGGGTGCTCACGATCGACGACACCATCGGGGCAGGGGGACCCGTCGACACCGGCATCACGGTCAACGTCGTCATCAGCGGAGAGCGAAATCAACAGGCCGTCGTGCAGCTCTTCGATGCCGAGGGGGAGGTGGCCGAGTCGCGCTATGTGTCACGCGACATTCCCGCCGCGGCGGACATGGCTGACATCGTCACGCCAACGGCAACACTGTCCGACATCCTCATTGCCTTCGAGGCTCCAACGCCGGAGAGCGAGGGGCGCGTCCTCATCGGCGGCGTTCTTCGCATCGGCGAAACCGAGATGCCGATTGAGCAGGTCGTAGCCCGCTGGAGTCTGCCCGAGGACTCGGCCCCTCCGGATTCCTGATTCCTGTTCGCCAAGACCTACTATCGGCCGGTGTCCGTAAAGACCCTGGCAGGCATGGGCGAGTACCGCCGCCTCTTCGCCTCGCGCATGATCTCCAACGTCGGCAACGGCGTCGGGGTTATCGCGGTGGCGTTTGGCGTGCTCGCTCTCCCCGATGGTTCGGCGACCGGGCTGAGCATCGTGCTCGCGGCGCAGGCCGTGCCGCTGGTGCTCGTCCTGCCGATCGGCGGTGTGATCGCCGACCGTATCGGCCGCCCCCGCATGGTGGCGATCACCGACATGGTCCTAGCCGGAGTCATCGCGGTCATCGGTCTACTCTTCATCACGGGTACGGCGACCATCGCCCTGTTGGCCGCCCTCAACGTCATCGTCGGCACACTCAACGGCCTGTGGTACCCGGCATATCCGGGTCTGGCCACAGACGTGGTCCCGGATGAACATCTTCAGTCGGCCAACGCCTACATGTCCGTGGCGGGCAACGGCGGCTACATCGTGGGCGCGGCGACCGGGGGCACCCTCGTCGCGCTGGTCGGATCTGGATGGGCCATCCTTCTCGACGGCTCCACCTTCCTCATCGCCGGCGTCCTGGTCTTCACACTCCGCAGGTTCTCCCGCCCGTTTGATTCGGGGGAGTCGCCCGTCCGTGACCTCATCGACGGCTGGAAGGTTTTCATCAGCTACCGCTGGATCGTTGCGGTCGTTGCCGCCTTCAGCGTCATCGTCATGGTGATGCGCGGTGCCGAGGAGGTCCTCGGTCCTGTGCTCGCCAATGAGATCTACGGCGGTCCCACCGGGTGGTCGGCCGTGCTTGCGGCGATGGCGGTAGGCCTGCTCTTCGGGGCGCTCGCGGCATCGCGGATGCGCATCGAGCGACCCATCGCCTTCGGGATGATCCTGTGCTTGGCCCTGCCCGCGTGGCTCCTCACCCTGGCGCTCGCCGCCCCACTGCCGATCGTGATGGCCGGTGCCTTCGCCTGGGGATTCGCCATCGAGGTGTTCCAGGTGCTGTGGTTCACGGCACTGCAGCGCAATGTGCCGTCAGAGTCACTGTCGCGGGTGTCGTCGTACGACGCCTTCGGCTCCTTGATCTTCGGACCGATCGGCCTGGCCGCAGCGGGGCCCCTGCTCACCGTGATGCCTATCGCCGAGGCTTTCGCGCTCGCTGCGCTCATCGCGGCGCTCTGTGTAGGCGCCGCCCTGCTGGTTCCGTCGATTTGGCGACTGCGGCGTAGCGATGGCCACGAGGCGATGGTTGAGGTGTCCTAGGGGGATCGGCCTTGGAGTCTGCAAACGCTTGCGGTAGGCTCCGCCGTACGACCCCGTTCAGGCTTCTTCAGGAGACTTCATGACCAGCATGCGCGACCAGATGGGCAGCGGCAAGGGCTTCATTGCCGCCCTCGACCAGAGCGGGGGCAGCACCCCCAAGGCCCTCAAGCTCTACGGTATCGAGGAGAGCGCCTACTCCACCGACGCCGAGATGTTCGACCTCGTTCATCAGATGCGCTCGCGCATCATCACCAACCCCGCCTTCAACGGCGAGAAGGTCATCGCCGCGATCTTGTTCGAGATGACGATGGACCGCGACGTCGAGGGCCAGCCGACCCCGTCCTACCTGTGGGACGTCAAGAAGGTCGTGCCGCTGGTCAAGGTCGATCTCGGTCTCGCCGACGAGGTTGATGGCGCCCAGGTCATGAAGCCAATGCCGCATCTCGATGATCTGTGCGCGCGCGCCGCGTCCAAGGGTGTCTTCGGCACCAAGATGCGCTCGGTGATCAATTCCGCCAACCCGGCGGGCGTCAAGGCCGTCGTCGACCAGCAGTTCGACGTCGCCCTGCAGATCCTCGGCCATGGGCTGGTGCCGATCATCGAGCCCGAGGTCAACATCAAGAGTGACGACAAGGCGCAGAGCGAGGCGCTCCTGCGCGACGCATTGCTCGCCGGACTCGATCGCATCCCCGAGGGTCAGCAGGTCATGTTCAAGCTCTCACTGCCGAGCGAGAACAACTTCTACAAGGTCCTCATCGACCACCCGAAGGTGCTGCGCGTCGTGGCCCTCTCCGGTGGCTACAGCCGCGACGACGCGTGCGACATGCTTGCGGCCAACAACGGCATGATCGCCAGTTTCTCGCGTGCGCTGTCCGAGGGCCTGAGCGCCCAGCAGAGCGATGCGGAGTTCACCTCGACCCTGCAGTCGACGATCGACGAGATCTACGCCGCGTCGATCACCTGACCAACAGGACTCCGACGTCGCGCTGGTTTATGCACAGGAGCATGATGCGGGTGTGAGCCTGCATGAGAACCTGCTTGGCGGTCCGCCGCCCACGGAACTTCCAGATGACCCGGAACCTCGCACTGAGCTCGAGGGTGGTGCAGACGCGTACGACGTTGCGCGCCGTCATCCGACCTCATCGCTGGCCTGGTCGGTCCTGGCCGATCAGGCGTGGGCCGAGGGTCGCGTCGTGGAGTCCTACGCCTTCGCGCGGGTCGGCTATCACCGCGGACTCGATGCACTTCGGCGCAACGGCTGGAAGGGTCACGGGCCAGTGCCGTGGTCCCATGAGCCCAACCGTGGGTTCCTGCGCTGCCTGATTGCACTACAGCGCGCGGCGGCTGCGATTGGCGAGACCGATGAGGCAGATCGCTGCGCCGCCTTCATCGCCGACTGCGATCCGAGTCTGGCGTAGACGTGGCCGACGTCGCGGTGGTGGGCGGTGGCATGAGTGGTGTCGCCTGCGCCGCGGCTCTGGCCGAGGCCGGATTCACGGTCGATCTGCTCGACAAGGGCCATCGCCTCGGCGGCCGACTTGCTGCGCAGACTCTCCGCGACACCGGTACGCCGTATGACGGCCGGATCGTCGACGTGGGGGCGTCCTACTTCGTCGCCGATGATCCGGGCTTCGCCGCGGTGGTCGATGACTGGCTTGAGCGCGGACTCGCGCGTCGCTGGACAGACACCTTCCACCTCGCTGATGCGAGCGGGCTCCACGGAACCAAGACCGGCCCGTGGCGATTCGCGGCCCCACGCGGGTTACGCAGCCTGGTGGAGGAACTGGCCGCGAACCTTCCCTCTGACCTGGTGGCCATTGCGCATCCGCGTGAAGTGCAGACCGTGTCTGAAGCCGACGACGGCGTGATCGTCGATGGTGTCGAGTACCGCGCGGTCGCGCTTTGCGGACCGGACCCGCAGATGGAGCGGCTGGTTCCGGACGAGAGCGCTCCGATGTGGGAACCGGTCATCGAGTTGACCGCCGTCATGGGTGAGCGCGACTGGCCGGACCTCGATGGCGCGTTCGTCAACGATGATGCGGTTCTCACCTTCATCGCGGACGATGGCAGACGCCGTGGCGATGACGCCCCCGTGCTGGTAGCGCATTCGGGTCCAGTATTCGCCGCAGGCCATCTTGCCGAACCAGCCACCGCTGCACCGATGATGCTCGCGGCCCTCGAACGTATTCTCGGGATCGGCAATCCTGATTGGTTCAACGTGAAGCGCTGGACGTATGCCCGCCCGGCCTTTGCGCGCCTGGAGGAGTTCGGACTCGAAGGTCGCATAGGTCGGGCTGGCGATGCCTGGTGTGGTGAGCCGCGCACGCAGTCGGCTTGGATCTCCGGCACCGCCCTCGGTCGAGCGCTGGCCGATGAACTTGGCTAGGCGGGCTCGTCGATCAGGAGTGCGAGCACACCTTCGAGTTGACCTTCGCGCACCGGACCGATCACGCGCACCGCGACGCGTCCCTCGCGATCAAGGATCACCGTGCTGGGCAACGACGACGGTGGTACGCCGGGGATCGTCTGCAGAATTGCCCCGTCCTCGTCGTTGATGCTGCGGTACGGACTAGTGGCCAGGAGCGATGCAGCGGCGATCGGATCATCGAGGGAGTTCAGACCGACGAACACGACACCGTCGGGTGCGAAAGTCTTCGCTGCCTGATTGAGCAGCGGCAGCTCTTCCCGGCACGGCGGGCACCAGGAAGCCCAGGCGTTCACGACGACCACGTCACCGGCACTGTCTTCGGTCGAGATCGGGGTGCCGT
>JAYNIC010000022.1:13837-17385 GCA_038108715.1 Candidatus Nanopelagicales bacterium
TCTGTGCGTCCGTCAGCTTGCGTTGACGCTTTGATCGGGGTGCCGTCCGCTGTTCGGCCAGAGATGACGAGGGGACCTTCGCGTTCGTCCTCGGGAATGATCGTGAGGCCGACCTGCGGATTGGCGGCGGGGCTGGTGGCCTCGATGGTGACCACCGGCGATTCGGCGTACATGCCGCCGGAGCACCCGACCAGTGAGACTGCAGCGACCGCAATGCCTGCCGCCAGCAGTCTGCGATTCATGGCGCGCTAGTCTCCGCTTCCCGTTGCTCGGCACGTTCGAGTCGCGCGGTCTTGCGCTCCTCGGATCTCCACCATTCTACGGAGGCCAACATCATCCAAAACGAGTCGATCACCATCGTGAGGGCCCACATCAGCGCCCCGGCTAGCTGCTGATCGAAGAACGGGTCCCAACCCGCGGACGATGCCGTGTATACGTAGGTCGGGTAGAGCGTCACCGGGGCGAGGAAGATCACCGCGCCGAGGACCGTCTCCGGAATCATCATCAGTCCCAGCGACAGCACGCGGTAGGCGGCCTTGGGCCGCCGCGCGCACATGTCGTTGCCGACGAGGGGGTAGTAGAAGAGCAGCGCGGCGATCAGATACATCGGCCGCTCGATGAAGGCCATCACGTCGTGATCGCCAATGACCCACTCCATGACCGGGGTGATGTGCGAACCCACGAGCACCGTGACGAACAGGATCCAGGTGAAAACCGGATTGATGAGGAAGAGCGCGACCGGCGATCGCAGGGCACGAATAGTCCCCGCCCGAACTCGACCCTGCGTCGCCAGCACGGTGAGGGCCACCGGGTTCGACAGGACGATGAACGGTGCCGCAAGCATCATGACCAGCAGGTGCTGGCCCATGTGCGCCCAGAAGAACGTGTGCGCCAAAGTCTCAAAGGGACCGAGATAGGCGATCGCAAGAAGGCCGATACCGACGAAGAAGCTCGCGGTTCGAGGCCATGGCCACGCGAGGGATTTCCCTCGAACTCGCGCGACGCCGACGAGATAGAGCGAGATGAGTAGCGCGAGATTGATCGTGATGAACAGGTCCAATGTCCAGACACTCGTCCCGGAAATCCAGGGATCTCCGACGGCACATGGACGCATTCGGACACCCTAATCGCGTCGCAACGTGAAATGAATCGCGCGAAGTACACGAAACCGGGTCTCGGGACCCCTACGGTTGTGCTTGACTTTCTAGACCCGGGAGGGGGCCCCTAGGGTGAAGCGTTTCTTCGCCGCCATTGCTTCGGTGATCGTTGGCGTCGTCGTCGTTGCCGGGGTCGCGGTCTTCGCTAGTGCGACAAGTGGTGAGCCCGCCGTACTCGCGGCAACACCCACGGGGATGGTCGACACTCCCGAGGGACCGATGAACTCGGCCTCCTTGGAACTGCAGGTCTATCCCAACGACTCCAGTGAGGTGCCGGGGCCCACTAATGGTGTGAACGCCGCCTATGCGGGCCAGGGCTGGCCGTTCTACTGGCCATCCACCACTTTGCAGGTGCCGGCGAACTCACTGGTGACCGTGACCATCACCCAGTACGACAGCGGGGGGCAACTGCTCAATCCCTACTGGTCACGGGTTCACGGCACGGTCGACGGCACCATGACCGTGGATGGCAAGACCGTCAGCGAGTGGGATCCGGACAAGGTCGGCCATACCTTCACCGTCCACCAGTACCCCGAGAGTGGTCAGCCCTATTTCTTCCTCTCGGTGCCACTGCCCGCCAATGGCGGCAACGCGGTGGGCAACGCCAATCCCTACGTCACCGACCCGAAGGTCGTCACCTTCACCTTCAAGACGGGGGCTCCGGGCAAGTACGTCTGGAACTGCGAATTCCCGTGCGGTGATCTCTACCAGGAGTTCGGTGGTCCAATGCAGCAGCGCGGCTGGATGTCCGGCACGTTTGAGGTGGTCTGATGGCCGACACGATGACGCCGACTCCGGGATCAGGCGAGCCACCCGAGGCACCGACGAATCGGCCCCCCGCCCTGCACCGCGTTCGCGACTGGCTGCAGCGACCCTATGCGCGCCACGTCATGATCCTTACGGTCGTCATCGGCTTTATCCTTCTCCCGCTGTGCTGGCTCCTCCTTGCAGCCATGAACCAGACTGGCGCTCCGGCATCAGTCGTGATGGAGGACATTGAGGAGACTGTCTTCGTCTTCACCCTGGTGTCGATCCCCATCACGGCGTTCGTCTTCGCGGTACTCGTGTACAGCCTGTTTGGCTGGAAGGGTAAGTCTGGCGAGGCTCCGCCCAATGAGGACAACCCGGCGATTCGCAACAACGTCGTCGCCGTAGTCATGTGGTCCGTCGTCACCAGTGCGCTGGCCGCCTTCCTCGTCGTGTGGGGACTGATGGAGTTGGCATCCATCACGAGCAACTCCTTCGGGACCCAGCCGGTCAACGGTCAGATCAAGCAGGAGGATGTTCTTGTCGTCAACGTCACCGGGCAGCAGTGGGTGTGGACGTTCGAGTACCCGCAGTACGACAAATACGAGAGTGACGTTCTCTACCTCGCCAAGGACCGCCCGGTGCTGTTCAACGTCACCTCGAAGGACGTCGTGCACAACTTCTGGGCCGTCGAACTTGGCGTGAAGATTGACGCCAATCCCGGAGCGATCACCCAGACCGGTGTGACTCCGAACAAGGAAGGAATCTTCAACGTGAGGTGCGCCGAACTTTGTGGCCTGCACCATGCCTACATGGAGACGCAGATCCGGGTGATGGAGCCCGACACCTTCAACTCCTGGATGCGCGAGAATGGCGGAGGGAAGACCTCATGAGTTCCGCTACCGCCACCATCTACTCCGTCGAGGTTCCGCAGCCCAAGCAGCATGGCAAGCCCGGCGGCATCATGCGGCGCCTGAACTTCTTCACCGGTTTGGCCGGCGGCGTCATCCTGGCCGCCGTCTTCGGCTTCCTCATGAACATCCAGTTCGCTGCCGGGGCGCAGACTGCAAACTTCGCGAGTGCGTCTGCGGGCCCAACCTTCTGGGCGATCATGGTCGGCTGGGTCCTCGGCTTCATGGGGGGAATGGGTGCCTTCGTCGGGCCTATCCGCTGGCTGCTCGGCCGCGATCTCACCCACGCCGATGCGGAGTTCATGGCCGGCAAGGACCAGGGCAAGTTCCGCTACTGGCGATTCACCACCGACCACAAGGTGGTCGGTATTCAGTACCTCATCATGGCCATGGTCATCCTCGGGTTCGGCGGTCTGCTCGCCATGCTCATCCGAACTGAGTTGGGCTACACGTGGGGTGAGTTATTCAACCCCGACTTCTACAACTCGCTGGTGGGCACCCACGGCATCGCAATGATCATCGCGATGATCATCGTGGTCTCCGGCCCGGTCGGAAACTTCATCATTCCGCTTATGTGCGGCGCACGTGACATGGCCTTTCCACGACTGAATGCGCTGAGCATCTGGTTGCTGGTCTGCGCCGTTCCGCCGTTGATTCTCTCGCTGCTCGTCGGCGGCGTTCGCGACGGTTGGAGTGTCTATCAGCCGCTCAATGCGCAGGCTGGCCCCGGCAT
>JAYNIC010000022.1:17395-17754 GCA_038108715.1 Candidatus Nanopelagicales bacterium
CCACGATCATTGTCTTCGCGGTATCCACCGCGATTGCAAGCGTCAACATCATGACGACCATCCTCACCATGCGTGCCAAGGGCATGACCTGGTCGCGCACTCCGATCTCGATCTACGGCGTCTTCGCCGCCGCGGCGATGGGGCTCTACGCCTTCCCCTTCTACCAGTACTCGCAGATCCTGTCGATGACCGATCGACTCATCAACACGTCGTTCTTCGATCCCGTTGAAGGCGGTAGCGTCTGGCTCTACGAGAACCTGTTCTGGCTGCTCGGCCATCCCGAGGTCTACGTCATCTTGATCCCGAGTACGGCGATCGTCCTTGAGCTCATCCCGGTCTTCATGCGGAAACCGCTATTT
>JAYNIC010000023.1:0-3434 GCA_038108715.1 Candidatus Nanopelagicales bacterium
CCGAACCTCCCAGCGCTGCCACACTCACCAGCACCCCGCTCCGGCGCATACGCGCAAGCAGATCGGCGTGCGACCGCGGGTACGGCACATCGACTCCCCCGGCCAAGACGCAGGCGGTGGTCCCGTCCGCCACGATCGCACCGCGATGCGCCGCCGCATCGATCCCGAAGGCGCCTCCCGACACGGTGAGCCAGCCCTGCTCGGCGAGGTGCGCACCGAGTTCGCGAGCGAGACCCTCGCCGTACGCCGTCGCCGATCGCGCGCCAACGACGGATATGGACCGCAGCGCAAGCAATCGGAGATCGCCAGCACCGGCCACCCACAGCCCGAGCGGTGCACGGTCACCCAGGTCGTCGAGTTGCGTGGGCCACTCACGGTCACCCGGGATGACGTAGCGCGCGCCGATGCGGTCGGCCGCCCCGCGAATCGATTCAAGGCGCGCGATGGCGTCACGGGAATCATGTTCGACGACGCCGCGTTGGGGGAGGCCGCTATGACCGGAGAGAATCGCCGCGACGACGTCCTGCGCACTACGCGAGCGCAATCGACCGACGACCGCCTGATCCGCGGCCTCGAACCAGGTCGAGAGCAGGATGCGCGCATCGTGTTCGGTGGTCACGCCGCCCATGGCAATTCCTCCCCGCGCAGGATCATCGCGGCGGCAACGTGATCCGGCCCGGGCCGATCTGATCCATCGAGGTCCGCCAACGTCCAGGCGACGCGCAGGACCCGATCGGCACCGCGCATCGTCAGGGCTGAACGCGCGAACGCCGCACGCAGAAGTTCGGCTCCGGGTCCATCAGGTGGCTGCTTGGCGCGCAGGTAGGGGCCAGGCGCAGCGGCGTTCTGCCGCCACGGGACTCCTGCCGTCGCCCAGCGGTGAGCGGCGCGCTCGCGCGCGGCCACGACGCGGGCCGCGACGGCCTCGGTCGGCTCGCCGGGCTCACCCAGTTGTGCCAATTGCGGTCGTTCGAGCGCCACACGCAGGTCAACTCGGTCCAGGATCGGCCCCGAGAGCTTGGTGGCGTAGCGCCGGCGCTGCATCGGCGTACAGGTGCAGCGCGCGTCGGCCCCCATACCGCGACCGCACGGGCACGGGTTCGCCGCGATCACCAAGCTGAAGCACGCGGGCAACACGGCGGTGGCGTCAGCGCGAGCAAGACGCACCTGCCCGCCCTCGAGCGGTTGCCGCAGGGCGTCAAGAACATTGCGGGAGAACTCCGGTGCCTCGTCGAGGAAGAGCACACCACGATGTGCCAACGTGACCGCCCCCACGCGGATGCGGCCGCCCTGTCCGCCGCCGATGACCGCGCTGGCCGACGCTGTGTGGTGCGGTGCTTGGAAGGGCGCCTCCCGGAGAAGACCGTCGGTCGCCAACCCGGCTGCGGACCAGATGGCGGTGACCTCCAGCGCGGTTTCGTCATCCAACGGTGGCATGAGTCCGGGCAGGCGTTCGGCCAGGAGTGTCTTGCCGACCCCCGGTGTCCCGATCATCGCTAGGTGGTGCCCACCGGCCGCCGCAACCTCGAGTGCACGCCGCGCCTCGGACTGGCCACGCACATCAGCGAGGTCCGCGACTCCCGCCCGGGGTGGGGCGGGCTCACTCGATCCAGTTCCGCCAGGTGCAACCGGTTGGTCAGTTCCCCGCAACACCGAGACCAGATGAGCCAGGCTGCGAATGCCGCCCACATCAACGTTGGGGACCAGACCAGCCTGATCAACCTCGCTGACGGGCACCAGTAGTCGTCGCCCACTGCCACGTAGCGCCAATGCCGTGGCCACCACGCCGGGAACCGGGTGGATGCGTCCGTCCAATCCCAGTTCGCCGAGGACGCAGGTGCCGGCGCTCGCGCTGGCCGGAAGTTGATCGGAGGCCGCCAGAATCGCGACGGCGATGGCGGCATCGAGCGCCGAACCACGCTTGCGCAGGGAGGCGGGCAACAGGGCCACGGTCACGCGCGTGTCGGGCCAGTCCAGTTCGCTGTGTTCAATCGCCGCGCGTACCCGGTCGCGAGACTCGCGGATGGCCGTATCTGCCAGGCCAACGAGTGTCAGTCCCGGAAGCCCGGTACCCACCTCGGCCTCCACCATGACCTCGTAGGCCTGCACTCCGACGATCACGGCCGTGCCGCACCGCGCGACCATCAGCCAACTCCGCGAACGTGCTCAATGAGCGGGACTCCGTCACCGTCGATCACAATTCCCACCACATCAAGACGGATCTTGGGAGCCCGCGCCTCGTGCGCAGCGAGCCAGCGGCTGGCCAGAATGCGCAGACGGCGCACCTTCGCAGCGGTCACCGCGGACAAGGGAGTGCCGAAGCGCTGCGATCCCCGCGTCTTGACCTCGCAGATGACGATGTCCTGGCCGTCACGCGCGACGATATCGATTTCGCCGTGTCGGCATCGCCAGTTGCGATCGATGATCTCCATTCCCATGCCGACAAGGTGCTCGGCTGCGACGTCCTCACCCCACCGACCTCGCTCGACTCGTTCGGTCCCCATGCTGCTCCCTTCATCGCAGGGGCAGCGTTAAAGACGAAGTGCACCAACAACAAGGGGTGCCGGTGCATCTGTGGACAACAGGGCCACCTGGGTGCGGGAGGGCTACTCGGCACGAAGGCCTGCGCTCGTTATGACTCGGGCAGACTCCACGACACCCGGTGGTACGGCGACGGGCCGTGCCGCCGCAAGGCCTCCATGTGCTCGGGCGCCGCATACCCCTTGTTTTCCGCCCAGCCGTATTCCGGATGGTCGACAGACAATCGCGCCATCACCTCATCGCGAGCGGTCTTGGCCAGGATGCTCGCCGCAGCCACTCCCGCGCAGCGCAGATCGGCCTTCACCCGCGTCACGACCGGAGGCACGTCGACCAGCACCACATCGTCATCGAAGAGGGACGCCTGCTCCGCAGGGGTGAGGTAGTCGTGGTTGCCGTCGAGCAGCACGGTGCCGGGCAGAGCCGGCAACGCGGCAAGTGCTCGATGGCCCGCCAAACGGAGCGCGGCGATGATCCCGATTTCGTCGATCTCGCCCGCCGATGCCATCCCGACGGCCCAGGCAGCCGCCCAACGGCGAATCTTGGGAGCAAGCACCTCTCGGCGTTCCTGGCTCAACAATTTGCTGTCGCGTACCCCTTGCGGTGCCGTCTTGGTCTCGGTGGTGACGACGACGACGCCAACGCTGACCGGGCCACTCAGGGCGCCACGCCCTGCTTCATCCGCACAGGCCAGTGACGCGAGTCCGGTAGATCGCATGAGTTCGCGCTCAAGGCGCAATGTGGGGGCGGAGACCCGCGGCGTGCTCACAGTCCATCAATGAACGACGGTGGCCACGCACTGATAAGCACCCGGCCAGTGACATCATCCAGCGACACGGTGCCAGCCTCAGCTTCTAGGAAGGAGCGGCTGTGGGGCGGGCGCGCCCGGGCCGCCC
>JAYNIC010000023.1:3444-5212 GCA_038108715.1 Candidatus Nanopelagicales bacterium
CCTGATCGGTAGGCCCTGAAACGAAAGGCTCATCGAGTGGCTGGCCGTTGACCTTGATGCGACCTGCGCTATCGCAGCACTCGACTCGGTCACCCGACATGCCGATGACACGGCCGATGCCGTGACTTCCGGGAGCCGGGGAGGCGAACCCCAGCACGCTGAGCATCTGCATACCCGGTGATGGTTCAGTGGTCGGACCGTCGTACCAGTCACCGGTGTCCTCGAAGATGACGACATCACCATGGCCGACACCGCCGGTGAGTGGGTATGCCGTCACGAGCACGCGCTGCCCCGCTGCGAGCGTCGGCTCCATCGAGTCATTCGGGATGTACGTCGTGCTGCCGATGGTCAGCCGGACGAGGAGCAAGGCCAGCAGGGCCAGGCCACTGACGATGGCGAGTTCGCGGACGATCCGAACCGGCCAGGGCTTCTTCGGCACGGCTGCCGCGTGTCGACCCGAGCCGGCTCGCCGGGGCACGCTCGGCTTGGCCGAGATCACCGGGATCGGCTGAGTGTCTCCGTCGCGCAGCGAAGGACCGGGGCTCGTCGTCGTCACGGGTTCGAGTCGACGAGCGCCGGCTGCTCGAAGGTCGCAGGAATCTCCAGGAACTGTGCCTGGCTGAACGGCCAGACAACGGCAAACGCGCGGCCGATGACGTGATCTACCGGCACGAATCCGCCCCCGGGCTCACCCATGTGCGCTCGGGAGTCCGCCGACGCGGAGCGATGGTCACCCATGACCCACAGTGTGCCCTCTGGGACGAGGACATCGAAGCTTTGCTTGCTCGGCGGGTTGTTGCGGTACAGGTAGTCACGCTCGTTGAGGGGCACGCCGTTGACGGTGATCCGGTCCTGCGCATCGCAGCAGACGACGCGATCTCCCCCCACGCCGATAACTCGCTTGATGAAGTCGGAGTCGCGCGGTGGGGCTAGACCCACGATGTCGCCGAGCAGGCGCGTCACCCGCTCGACAGGCGACACTTCGGGCTCGACTACTGGGCCCGAAATGAAGGAACCGGTGCCGTCGAAGACGATGATGTCGCCCCGCTCGATGGGCCGCACGTGATAGACGACCTTGTTGACCAGCACACGGTCACCCACCTGCAGCGTGTCCTCCATCGAACCCGAAGGGATGTAGAACGCCTGAACGAGAAAAGTCTTGACGAGGAACGCGACGAAGAACGCCCCGAGGATGAGCAGGGGGAATTCCAGCCAGGCCGGGACACGCGCGCGCGAAGAATCGCGCTGGTCGTTGACCACGGCATCCATCGGGACCTCCGCGGGGTCGGACGAGTTGTCCGACGACGGGGTTCCACGCGATTCCTCGGGTGGGTTCATGGCGGGGAGGCGCTACAGGAGTTACTGACCCTCGACCGTGGTGGTCTCGCGCAGCTCCTTGATCTTGGCGGCCTTACCGCGCAGACCACGCAGGTAGTACAGCTTCGCGCGACGGACGTCGCCACGGGAGACGACCTCGATCTTCTCCACGATAGGTGTGTGCAGCGGGAAGGTGCGCTCTACGCCGGTGCCGTACGACACCTTGCGGACACTGAAGGTCTCACGCACGCCAGAACCCTGGCGGCCAATGACCACACCCTGGAAGACCTGGACGCGAGTCTTGTTGCCTTCGACAACCTTCACGTGAACCTTGACGGTGTCACCAGGCCGGAAGTCTGGGATATCGGACTTGATGGATAGGGCATCGAGTTCGTCGAGCTTTTGCATCGTGCGTCATCGCTTCCTGTCGGCGCCACAGGTCGCCCACATA
>JAYNIC010000023.1:5222-7865 GCA_038108715.1 Candidatus Nanopelagicales bacterium
GATCCGGACTGCCCCGGAGACGACCCCCTGTGGCGGGTCCGTCACGGCCACGCGGGCCGGGAACAGCCCCATGAGTCTGCCACAGAGGGAGCCGACCGGGCCAATCGCCTCAGTCCCCCGGCAGGAGGTCCGGTCGTACGTCCTCGGTCCGCGCCCGGGCTTGCGCCCGGCGCCACGCGGCGATCCGTCCGTGGTCACCGGAGAGCAACACGGGCGGCACTTCGCGACCCCGCCAGACTGGTGGCCGGGTGTACACCGGTCCCTCAAGGAGTCCCGCCATCTCCCCCGGCGCGAAGGAGTCGTCGACCGCACTTTGCGCGTTACCGAGGACGCCGGGAAGCAGCCTCGCCACGGCCTCGATCATGGCCAGCGCCGCGACCTCTCCTCCGGCGAGCACATAGTCGCCGAGTGAGACCGGGAGCACTTCTGCGCGCTCGGCATACTCCTCGAGCACTCGTGCGTCGATCCCCTCATATCGACCACAGGCAAAGATCAGTCCCGGCCGGCCGGACCAGTCCGCCGCTGTTTCCTGCGTGAAAGGTGCGCCGCTCGGAGTGGGCACCACCAGGACGGGGTTCTGGTGGTGCGGCAGGATGGCGTCGAGGGCCTCGCCCCACGGTTCTGGCCGCATGACCATGCCGGGACCGCCGCCGTAGGGCTCATCATCGACGGTGCGGTGTCGGTCGTGGGTGTGCTCGCGAAGGTCGTGGACCTGAACGTCGAGCACTCCTTCCTCGCGAGCCTTGCCCACCAGTGACAAGGAGAGTGGCTCCAGGTACGCCGGAAAGATCGTTATCACGTCGATGCGCATGGCGACCTACTGCTCGTCCGGATCCAACAGGCCCGGCGGGGGGTCGACGATGATGCGATGTCCGTCAAGATCGACCGTGGGCACGATCTCGGCAACAAAGGGGACCAGGACCTCCCGGCCGTCGACATGCTGCACAGCGAGCAGGTCCTGCGCCGGAAGGTGAATGACCTCAGCAACCTCACCAATGGCTGCTCCATCGGCAATGACGACCAGCCCAACGAGCTGGTCGTCGTAGAACTCTTCGGGATCCTCGGGACGTTCGTCGGCATCGCGGTCTACCTCGAGCAACGTCCCGGTCAGCGCTTCGGCCGCGGTACGGTCATCGACGCCTTCGAATCGCATGGCGATGCGCTTGCCGTGAACGCGTTCGGTGGCAATCACTAGTTCCCTGTTGCCCGCGAGCACGTGGCAGCCTGACGCCAAGCGGCGCTCGGGCTCGTCCGTCAGTACATCGATGAGCAGTTCGCCCTTGATCCCCAGCGCGCGGCCGACGCGCGCGACAGCGACGCGCACCGCGAATCAGCGCTCGTCGACGTCGAGGAAGTCGATGCGCACGTGCCGGTCCGACGAGATCGCCGTGACCACAGTGCGCAGCGCGGTCGCCGTACGGCCGGATCGGCCGATGACTCGACCCATGTCCTCGGGGTGCACGCGCACCTCGAGGGATCGACCACGACGACCCGAGCGCGTGCGAACATCAACGTCGTCAGGATGATCGACGATGCCACGCACCAGGTGCCCGAGAGCGTCCTCGAGCACGTCAGGCCCCGGACTCTTCGGCGGCCTCGACGGCCTCGGCGACAGCCTCATCGGCCACGGCGCCAGCGGCGTCGGCAACCTCGTCGGCGGCCTCGGCGGCGGCAACGGCGGCCTCAGCCTCAGTCGCGCTCACCTCGCCGGCGTTGGCCTCGGCGATCTCGACGACGGCCTCGGCCTCGGCGACGACCGCCTCTTCCGCGGCCGCAACGGCGACAGTCTCGGCGACAGCAGCGTCGGCAATCTTGGCGGCGACCTTCTTCGTCGGAGTCTTGGGCTCGTCCGCGGCTTCCTTGACGGCAGCCTCGTAGGCGGCAACGCGCGACTCTTTCGCAGCGGCCACCTCAAGGGTGCCCTCGGCGCCCGGCAGACCCTTGAACTTCTGCCAGTCACCGGTGATCTTCAGCAGCACGAGCACAGCCTCCGTCGGCTGTGCGCCGACAGTGAGCCAGTGCTGAGCGCGATCGGAGTCAATCTCGATCAGGCTCGGATTCTGCATCGGCTGGTAGATGCCGATCTCCTCAATGGCTCGACCATCACGCTTGGTGCGCGAGTCGGCAACGATGACGCGGTACTGCGGGGCGTGGATCTTGCCCACGCGCTTCAACTTGATCTTGACGGCCACGGCCGGCACTGCTCCATTCGATACGACCACCCAGGCAGGTGGTGATGGTGGGGGTCTGGCGCCACGTGGGGTGCGGCGACCGTCTTCCCGGCGGGTGCTGCACCACGGGAGAGAGGGCCCATGGCCGGCACGGCGCGCCTAGTCTGCCAGAGAGCCCCCCGCGGGGGCGAACCGCCCATACCCCCGGTTGCCTTTGGACCGCAGCGGTGATCTCCTCGGCGGCGAAACCCACCGTTGGAGTCACAGGCCGCGGTGGGTCACCCGCCGAGGAGCTTCTTGACGTCGTCGGGCAATTCGAAGTCCTCAGCGGTCTGCGGCGTCGCGGGAGCCTCAGCCGCGCGCTGGGCGGCGAGTTGCTCTTCCTGGGCCCGCTTGGCCGGATTGCCGCTTCGGCCCTTCTTGGCCTTAGCCGGCGTGCGCCCCGACCGGCCCTTGGACTTCTTGCCACCAG
>JAYNIC010000023.1:7875-17394 GCA_038108715.1 Candidatus Nanopelagicales bacterium
GGCATCCCCGGCATCCCCGGCATGCCCTTGCCGCCGCGCATTTGGCGCATCATCCTCTGCGCCTCACCGAAGCGCTCCACCAAGGAGTTGACGTCACTGACCTCGGTGCCTGAACCACGCGCGATGCGCTGACGTCGGGAAGCATTGAGAATCTTGGGATCCTGGCGCTCGGCCGGCGTCATCGACTGGATGATCGCCGAGACCCGGTCAAGTTCACGCTCATCCAATTGATCGAGTTGGGCCTTCATGTCCCCCATACCCGGGAGCATGCCGAGCAACTTGCCCAGCGACCCCATCTTCTTGACCGCCTGCATCTGCTCGAGGAAGTCCTCGAGAGTGAAGTCCTCACCCTTGGAGACTTTGGCGGCCATGCGCTCGGCCTGCTCGGCATCAAAGGCGCGCTCGGCCTGCTCGATGAGCGTCATGACATCGCCCATGTCGAGGATGCGCGACGCCATACGGTCGGGGTGGAAGGCTTCGAAGTCCTCGAGCTTCTCCCCCGTCGAGGCAAACAGGATCGGTCGACCGGTCACGTTGACGATGGACAGGGCCGCGCCACCGCGCGCGTCACCGTCGAGCTTGGTAAGGACGACGCCATCAAAACCAACGCCGGCCCCAAACTCCTCCGCCGTGCGTACGGCGTCCTGCCCGATCATCGCGTCAACGACGAGGAGAACTTCGTCCGGCTCAACGGCGTCCCGAACCTGACGCAGCTGCTCCATGAGTTCGCTGTCGATGGCGAGTCGTCCCGCGGTATCGACGATCACGATGTCGTTGAGGTGGACTTTCGCGTGCTCGACCGCATCGCGCGCAACCCGCACCGGGTCGCCAACGCCATTGCCCGGCTCGGGGGCGAAGACCGGCACACCGGCGCGCTCACCCACGATCCGAAGTTGATCAACCGCGTTGGGTCGCTGCAGGTCGGCGGCGACGAGGAGAGGTTGGTGCGACTGCTCGCGTAGGTGCGCCGCAAGCTTGCCGGCCAACGTCGTCTTGCCGGCGCCCTGGAGGCCTGCGAGCAAGATGACCGTCGGCGGATGCTTGGCGAACCGGAGGCGTCGTGTCTCCCCGCCAAGGATCTCCACCAGCTGCTCATGCACGATCTTGACGACTTGCTGAGCCGGATTCAGTGCGCCGGAGACCTCCGCGGAGAGCGCCCTCTCCTTGACGGTGGCGCAGAAGGAGCGCACCACGGGAAGGGCGACATCGGCATCAAGGAGCGCAATGCGAATCTCGCGTACCGTTTCGTCGATGTCAGCCTCAGAAAGACGACCCTTGCCGCGCAGGTTGCGAAAGGTCGCTGACAGACGGTCGGACAGCGAAGCGAACACCTGATGCACTCCCGTGGACGGTCTACCGGAATCTCCGGATGCTGCCCCAGCCTATGCGGTGTGGCCACGCCGGTCGGTCAAGCCGTCCCGCTCCCATCACCGGCGACGTTGCTCACACCCTCAAGGAGACGGTCGAGGACCCTGCCGACCACCCGCGCACGGTCATCGGTGGACAGCCGGTCCCCATCAGGTCGGTTGAGGTAGAAAGCGTCTACGACTTCGGAGCCCAACGTGGCCACGCGTGCCGCAACGATGATCACGTCCGCTTCGCTGATCGCTCGGGCAATGAGATTGAGCAGACCCGGTGCATCGTGGGCACGCACTTCGAGAACGTCCGCTTCTGAGGCCGCTCCCGGGACAAAGACCACGCGGGGCGGGGCGAGGCTATCCGATCGTTCCCGACGGCGTTCGGCCAACTTGCCCTCGACGTTCAGTTGGCCATCCAGAGCACGAATGATGTCCGAGCGCACAAGGTCGAGAGCGGGAAAGTCCCCATAGAACGGTACGACGGCCCACGCGGTGACCGCCCGGTCTCCCACCGTCTGCGTGTCAGCGGATTTCACCTCGAGTCGATGCAGCGCGAGGACTCCCGCGATCGTCGCGAGGAGTCCGGAACGATCTGGTGCGGCAACGATGATCGAGGCGGTCGGTTCGCCGGATTCCAAAATCACCTCGACCTCGGTGGTGGCGAGGAGGTAGGCGTGGCGGTCAGCCGCGGACGGCGCCGAGACGGGCTCGTCACCGCTCAGGACGGCCGCGGTACGACGGACAAGGTCATCGACCAAGGCGGACTTCCACTCACTCCACGCGCCCGGGCCGGTCGCATGGGCGTCCGCGATCGTAAGCCCACGCAGGAGTTCCAGGCAGCGCTGACTCTCGACGGCGTCCGCCACCGCCTGAATGGTCAATGGATCGTCGAGATCTCGCCGGGTCGCCACGTCAGCCAGCAGGAGATGATGTCGGACGAGGCGCACAAGAGTGAGGGTCTCGTCCTCGTTGAATCCCAGTCGCGGTGCCATCGTGGCGGTGAGCTCGGCTCCCACGTCACTGTGGTCACCCCCACGCGCCTTGCCGATGTCATGCAGGAGAGCGGCCACCAGCAGCAGGTCCGGCCGCGCCACATCGCGAACCTGATCGCAGGCGCGGGCCGCCGTCTCGACGAGGTGGCGGTCGACCCGGTAGAGGTGAACGGGATTGGACTGAGGCGCGGACCGCACGGCCTCCCACTCGGGGATGAGTCGGCTGATCAGTCCCTGCCGGTCCAAGGCCTCCCACACCGGTACCAACCCATCGCCGGCGCCGAGCAGCGACACCAGGGCATCGCGCGCTGGCTGCGGCCAAGGACTGGGCATGGGCGCCGCCTCGCGGGCCAGTCGCGACACGGTGGCCGGGGCTAGCGGGAGACCGGCCTGGGCCGCAGCGGCCGCCATCCGCAGGAGCAGCACCGGATCGCGATCCGCGCGCGCATCGGCGGCAAAGACGACTTCTCCGTCATGGGCAACAACGCCGTCCGCGAGTGGCACGCGCTCGGGTCCGGACTTACGCATGCGGCGTCGACCAAGGCGCGACGCAGGTTGGCGGAGCAGGCGATCGACCCGCCGCCATGTGGTGTCCGCGGCGTAGGCGATCGTTCGTGCCGATTCGCTCACCACGCGCAGCAGCTCTTCGCGATCGCGCAGATCGAGACGATCAGCCACGCTGGGCTGATCTTGAGTGCGCAATGTGTCGTTCGGACGCCGCCCGTCGGCCAGCAGGACGTCGTGCAGGGCGTCGCGTACATCGAGCAAGCGTTCATGGGCCTCATCGAGCCCGTCTCGCGGGACATCGGTGACCCACGAAGCCGACACCGCCCGAAGCACCGTCGAGTCCCGCAGCCCGCCGTAGGCCTCTTTCAGGTCCGGCTCCAACCTGTGAGCCAACTCCCCCTGGGTTCGTCGACGTTCGATGGAGGCATCCCGCAGTTGATCGAGTCGCGTGCGCGCCAGCGCGCGCCAATCCGACAGGATCGCCGAAGCCGCACGTTCACCAAGTTCGCGATCCCCTGCAATGACTCTGAGATCGAGCAAGCCCAAGATAACGCGGAAGTCTTGTGCCGCCATTCGTCGGGCCTGACCCACGGTCCGCAGACTGTGATCGACACGAGTGCCGGAGTCCCAGATGGGATACCACAGACGCTCCCCCACTTCTTCGATGCGCGAGTCGTGCGTATCGAGATGGTCCGGTAGCAGGAGAACCAGATCGAGATCGCTGCCGGCCGTGAGTTCGCGCCGGCCGTACCCCCCGACAGCCACCAGACACGCGCCGAGTTCCTCGGCGCCGCTGTCGCGCCACAACTCGGCCAACCAATCATCGGTCAAGGCACTCAACGCACGTCGGCGAGGTGACCGTGACGTGACCGGCCGGTCGAGACGTTCCTGGGGGGCTCGCGGGTCGGTGGCCATGGGGGTGGGGGGTGCCGAGGCACCCCCCACCCCATCTCGGCCTAGGGCGGCGTCGGAGCTCACAGCGCGTCAGGCCCGACCTCTCCGGTGCGAACCCGGACGATCGATTCCACGGGGACGACCCATACCTTGCCGTCGCCGATCTTGCCGGTGCGCGCCGCGCCCACGATGGCTTCAACCACAGCATCGGCATCAGAGTCTTCGACGACCACCTCAATGCGCACCTTGGGGACTAGGTCCACGGTGTACTCCGCGCCGCGGTACACCTCGGTGTGACCCCGCTGTCGGCCGAACCCGCTGGCCTCGGTCACGGTGAGCCCGTGGATCCCCTTGCTCTCCAAAGCGGTCTTCACATCTTCGAGCTTGAACGGCTTGACGATTGCAGTCACCAACTTCATGTCCTACTCCCTTCCCAGCGAGCGCTGACCGACGCCGGCGAAGTGTCCGCCGCCACCTGAGTCACCCAATTCGTATCCCGACTCGGCGTGGACCGCCAGGTCGATGCCCGAGACCTCGTCGTCGGTCGAGACCCGGAAGCCGCGGACCGCCTTGATGATCAGGGCCAGGATCGCGGCGACGATAAGCGAGTAGAAGAGCACCGCGAACGCGCCGATCGCCTGCTTTCCGAGCTGCTCAGCGCCACCACCGTAGAGCAGGCCGTTCACGCCGGTCGGCGCCACCTCGGTGGCGAGGAAGCCGATCAGCAAGGTGCCAACGAGGCCGCCGACGAGATGGACGCCCACGACGTCGAGCGAGTCGTCGTAGCCGAGATTGTACTTCCATCCGACCGCCAGTGCACACAGAGCACCGGCGACGACGCCGACGATGATGGCCCCGACCGGGCTCACCGACGCGCAGGCTGGCGTGATCGCCACCAGTCCGGCCACGATGCCAGACGCGGCCCCGAGGGTTGTCGCGTGCCCATCGCGGACCTTCTCAACGATCAACCAGGCAAGGGCCGCAGCCGCAGTGGCCGCGAAGGTGTTCACGAAGACGACCGAGGCCGCATTGTTGGCCGCCAGGGCACTGCCGGCGTTGAAGCCAAACCAGCCGAACCAGAGCAGACCTGCGCCCAGCATGACCAGGGTGAGGTTGTGCGGACGCATCGGGGTCTTGGGCCATCCGACACGACGACCGATAACGATCGCGAGGGCGAGCGCCGCCGCGCCAGCATTGATGTGTACCGCGGTTCCGCCGGCGAAGTCGATGACGCCCAGTTCGAAGATCCAGCCACCTGCACTCCACACCCAGTGAGCGACCGGGAAGTACACGATGATGGCCCAGACGGCACCAAAGACGAGCCAGGCACCGAACTTCGTCCGGTCGGCTACGGCGCCGGCGATGAGTCCGACGGTGAGAGCCGCAAACATCGCCTGGAACGCCACAAACGCCATGGCTGGCAGACCCGCTTCGGGATCGTCGGCCATAAGACTCTCGAGTCCCAGGTATTCGACGGGGTCGCCGATAAGACCGCCGATGTCGGTGCCAAACGCCATCGAGTAGCCGAAGAGGACCCACAGGATCATGACGACGAAGGCCGCGCTCATGACCATCATGAGCATGTTGAGGACAGATTTCGACCGAACCATGCCGCCGTAGAACAGGGCCAGTCCGGGGATCATCAGCAGCACCATGGCGGCTGCCGTCAATACCCAGGCGGTATTGCCGGTGTCAAGCATCGATTCCATTCGCCACGCTCCTTGGGTTGGTGGTGTGAGCCACACCCTGCTGAGCGCGGGTTTCCCCGGATGACCTTCCGAGTTACGGGTTCGTCACGTCCGGCGCGGTTTTGTTACATGTGTGTGACGCTTCACTCCGCCAGGAGGGCGTCGACGAACTCGGCGGCATCGAAGGGCGCGAGGTCATCCGGGCCCTCCCCGAGCCCCACAAGCTTGACCGGCACGCCGAGTTCGCGCTGGACAGCGACGACAATGCCCCCCTTGGCCGTGCCGTCCAACTTGGTCAACACGATGCCGCTGACGTCGACCACCTCGGAGAAGACGCGAGCCTGAGTCAGACCGTTCTGACCCGTGGTGGCGTCCAGCACCAGCAGGACCTCGTCGACCGGACCGCGGCGCTCAAGGACACGCTTGACCTTGCCGAGTTCGTCCATCAGGCCCACCTTGGTGTGCAGGCGCCCGGCGGTGTCAATGACAACCGTGTCAACGTCGGCCTCCGCTCCGACCGTGACGGCATCGAAGGCGACAGCCGCGGGGTCACCACCTTCGGGTCCGCGCACGACCGCGGCGCCCACGCGATCGCCCCAGGTCTGGAGTTGCTCGGCCGCCGCAGCCCGAAAGGTGTCCGCCGCACCCAGCAAAACGGTGCGGTCCTCCGCGACGAGGAGGCGACCCAACTTGCCGGTGGTCGTCGTCTTACCGGTGCCGTTGACGCCCACGACGAGAATCACGGCGGGACCCTCGGCATCGCGCGTTGAGTGCACGGTGCGATCGAGGCCGGGATCGACGAGTGCGATGAGTTCTTCGCGCAGGAGCGCCTGGGCTTCCTGCGGTGTCGATGGAGACTCGGCGCGCACGCGCGTACGCAGACGGTCCATCAACTCGGTCGTCGCCGCGACACCCAGGTCGGCAGTGAGCAACGTTTCCTCGATTTCGTCCCAGGTGTCGGCATCGAGGCTGTCGCGGGAGAGCAGACTGAGCAGTCCCCGACCCAGCGTCGTCTGCGAGCGCGCGAGCCGACGACGCAGTCGGATGAATCGACCGGCCGCGGGCTCCGGCGCCTCAAGGCCGATCTCCTCAATGGTGGGTTCGTCCAGTACGGCGATGCCCACGCTGTCCGGGCCTGGCGACTCCTCTGTGGGGCCGTCGCGGGGCGTCGTGTCGTCAGGGCGCACACCCGGCCGCGACTTGGGTGGCTTCGGTTCGCCACGTCGGTTGATGACGAGCGCCACCCCCACGACCACAGCGACGAGGAGAGCAACAGCCAGTGCGACGTACACGAAGGTCATTTCCACGCGTCGATCCTAGGCGCCCCCGCGTGGGGACGGTCAGGCGGAGACAGGGTCGGACTCACGCAGCCGCTGTCCGACCACCTGCGTCACTCCGTCGCCGCGCATCGATACGCCGTACAACGCATCGGCAATTTCCATCGTGCGCTTCTGGTGAGTGATGACGATGAGCTGCGAACTTGTGCGTAGTTCGTCAATGGCATCGATGAGCCGACCGAGGTTGACATCGTCGAGCGCAGCCTCTACCTCGTCGAGGACATAGAACGGGCTTGGGCGAGCCTTGAACAGCGCGATGAGGAAGGCAACCGCCGTGAGCGAACGTTCGCCCCCGGACAGCAGCGACAGCCGCTTCACCTTCTTGCCCGGGGGCCGTGCCTCGACATCGACGCCGGTGGTAAGCATGTTGGCAGGATCGGTGAGGACCAGTCGACCGTCACCGCCGGGAAAGAGCCGCGCAAAGACATGCTCAAACTCGCGGGCCGTGTCTTCGTAGGCCTCGGTGAACACGCGCTCGACGCGCTCGTCCACCTCTTTGACGATGTCCAGAAGGTCCGCGCGCGAGCGCTTGAGATCCTCGACCTGCTCGGTGAGAAAGCGCAGGCGCTCCTCCAGGGCACTGAACTCCTCGAGCGCGAGCGGGTTGACTCGGCCCAGGAGGGCGAGTCCACGTTCGGCGGACTTCAGCCGGCGCTCCTGCTGGACTCGGTCATAGGCGTAGGGCTCAGGCTCGGGAGCATGGGGATCAACCTCATCGCCGGGCGCCGCGGCCGTGGGCGGGATGAGTTGATCGGGGCCGTAGTCGACCACGAGTTCGTCGGGCTCAATGCCAAACTCCTCAATGACACGCCCCTCAAGTTGTTCGATCCGCAGACGCTGCTCGGCGCGCGCGACCTCATCGCGATGCACCGAGTCGGTGAGGCGATCGATCTCGCCGGACAGTTCTCGATGCTCATGGCGCACCTGTTGCAGCGCGCTCTCGCGCTGAGCCTGACGCTCCTCGAGTGCGCGACGCTCAGTGTCGGCCCGGTGCAGTGACACCTCCATCCGGCGCAGTACTGCCTCGACGCCACGGGCCACGGCAGAAGCCACCTCCGCCTCACGCTTCCGCTGCTCACGCCGCTCCGCCGCCCGACGACGTGCCATGCGCTCATGCTGGGCAGCACGCTCCAGAGACTCGACGCGGGACTCCAGCGATGCCAACCGCTCCTCCCCGGTGCGCAGCGCCAATCGAGCCTCGACCTCACGTGCCCGCGCCTGCTGAGCCATCGCAGCGGACTCGGCCCGTCCATCGACCAATGGTTCAACGGATTCCTCGGACTCCGCCTGGGCCAAACGCCGATCGAGGTCGGTCAGCGTCGCTTCGTCGGATGCCGCTGCCTCCAGAGCAGCTTGCTCGGCAACAGCAAGACGATCGGCCTCGCCGGTGGCAGCACGCGCGGCTTGCCCGAGCAGTCCGAGTTGTTCAGCCACGGCCGCGAGCCGCGCGTCGGACTCGTGCAACCGACCAAGGGCCGACTCGGCCTCGGCCGCTGCAGCCCCCTGCTGCTCTATCGCGGCGGCGAGGGCAAAGCGCACGCGCTCAAGGTCATGCTGCACCTGGGTGAGTTGACGGTCTGCGTCATCCACCGCGGCCTGCAATTCCAGCAGGGTGGGGGCTTCGCCGGAGCCCCCTTCGGCATGGTGTGGTCCTAGGACATCGCCGTCGCGCGTCACGGCAACGGCTCCGGCAGCGCGGAGGGCCACCGCCTCATCGAGGGTTTCGGCCAGGACGCGACCAGCGAGCCGCGGCGCCAACGCTCGCATGAGATCCGACGGGCCCGTCACAACATCGACGAGCCACCGAGTTCCGACCGGCGGCGACGACGTCGGAACGCTCTCCACAGGTCCGTCCAAGACCACGACGCTTGCCCGCCCGGCGGAGTCACGATGCAGCAGGAGGAGTCCGGCCATGGCGGCGGCAGCATCACGAACGACCACCGCATCGGAGAGGTCACCCAGCGCCGCGGCGATAGCGCGCTCATATCCGTGCTCGATCGACACCATTTGGGCGACGGTGCCCAGCACGCCTGCCGCGGCCCCGGCTTGAAGCAAGGCGCCGGCGCCGTCACCGCGTGTCAGGCCGATGCGCAGCGCCTCGACACGCGCCGACAACGCGGCGCGCTGCCGCTCGGCATCTCGCTCCTCACCGCGCAGGCGCTCGACCTCGGCATCCGCGGCGGCGAGCAACCCCTGCGCCTCCTCGTACTGGGTGTCGAGCCCTAGTTCCCCCGCGTCCAGCCCGGCGATCTTGCTCTCCACGGCGGCGAAGTCACGCTGTGCTTCGCTTGCACGTGAACGGGCGTCTTCGCGTTGAGCGGCCAAGCGCTCAATCTCCGCGGTTCGCGCCTCGAGGCGCGAACGTGCAGCGGCGACACGGCCAGAAAGCCGCACCAGCCCCTCGCGGCGATCGGACTCCGCCCTCGTCGCTTCGGCGACGCGTCGTTCCTCGGCACTGTGCCCGTCCTCAGCGACCTGACGCTGCGCCGCCGCATCGGCAAGTTGGACGCGTTGGCCCTCCACCTCACGTCCCAGCGCGAACAGTTCCTCCCTCAGCCCGGCGGCCTCAGCCTCCAGCGCCTCCGGATCGCGGGTCGATGCGCTCACGTCCTCGGGGTCATCACCAATGAGACGGAGACGTTCGGCCGCCAGCGACGCGGTCCCCAGCAGGCGTTCGCGCAGCGCCGATAGACCGAACCAGGTCTGCTGCGCCTGAGCCAGCGCGGGGGCGTCCACCTTGGCC
>JAYNIC010000023.1:17404-17736 GCA_038108715.1 Candidatus Nanopelagicales bacterium
GCTCATCAAGCTCGGATTCTCGCGCCGCGACAACCGCGAGTGCGGTCTCGACCTCCGCTCGGCGTTCGCGCATTGCCGTTTCGTCGGCAACCTCTGCGGCGAGTGCCTCGCGCAACTGGACCAGATCATCCGCGAGCAGGCGTAGTCGCGCATCACGGGCCTCCGACTGGATGATCACCGCGCGGCGGGCCACCTCCGCCTGCTTGCCCAACGGTTTGAGTTGGCGGCGCAGTTCGCTGGTGAGGTCGGTCAACCGCGTCAGATTGCCCTGCATAGCGTCGAGCTTGCGCAGGGCCTTCTCCTTGCGCTTGCGATGCTTCAGGACGCCGGCG
>JAYNIC010000024.1:0-1115 GCA_038108715.1 Candidatus Nanopelagicales bacterium
ACAATTTTTATTGGGCCCCCCCCCCCGCGCCGCGGGGTGGGGTTGGGGGTCAAAAAACCCCACTAATTCCCCCCCCCACCCCCACCCTCGGCGGGTGGGATCTGGATCTGAAGGCGGCGTTGACCTTGGCGCGTAGCAGTGAGGGGTGGGTGATGTCTTCGCCCACGATGGTGACGATGAGCCAGTCATTGACGGCGAGCTTCCCCCTGCGAGCGGCGTCCTTGGCTTGGGTCTCCCGCGTGAGGTGATGTTCCCCGTCGTACTCGATGATTATTCGCTCCTTGACGTACGCCAGGTCAACTCGAGCGATGAACTGCCCCTTCTCGTCCACGATGTCGACCTGGGGCGTGGGTGCGGGGAAGCCCATCTCGAGGAGCATCACCCGGAGGACTGATTCGCGAGGTGACTCAGCCCGGGGATCAAGCAGAGCTAATGCCTGTCGTGCACGGCGTACTCCTCGCTGGCCGCGAGACCGATCAAGAACTTCGGCAATGTCGGACTCCGAGCAGAGGGCGCGCCGCAGGAAGTCATCGCCCACAGCGACGAGTCGTGGGAGTTTCAGTCGCGAAGCAGCGTCCACGAAGGTGCGCTGGGGAGTGGTCACTGCCAGTCCGTGAAGGCCTGTCACGTCCCGCTGCTCAAGTTCCCGGCGTCGGCAGCGCACCTCAGGGCGAACCATCAATGGGTCATCCGCGCCGACCGTCACCTCGATGTCGTCTTCACGATCCTCGACTCCGTCCCAGAGTCGGATGGCGGAGAGGCCGCTGAAGACGACCGTGCGCTGCGTCACGATGTTGATTGCTTCGCACCGGGCCAGGAATCCGTGCTCCGCGAGAGGGAGTCGCACCCCTCGGCTGGGTCGCCAGTAGCCCTTGCCGTGCTGCCATCGGGTGAGGTCCGTGACAAGGCGGGCTCCATGTGGAGTGGGGATGGGTTGAGGTTGCGGAAGGGACATACCCCCACCGTGTGTGCGGACGAGTGAGATTGGCCTGATCGCGGAGGTGGCTGTGGGTTCCTGGCTCGCCCCGACCCTGTGGACTTCTCGCCGAGTGCTGTGTTGCGGGGTAGAAATGGAGGAAATTCGCCCCGCTACTCAGCACTCGGCGGAAAGGTGG
>JAYNIC010000024.1:1125-7837 GCA_038108715.1 Candidatus Nanopelagicales bacterium
ACGATCTGATCGAGGAAGGCGTCGACGAGTGCGTGGGCGCGGGCCACAGCGGCTGGCTCCTCACGTACAGTCCCAGCGAGCAGTTCCGCGGGGTTGACACCGTCCTTCTCGGCTTCTGCGACACCACCTTCTTCCAGCCAGCCCTCCAGGCACGCGGGGGTGACCTCGGGATGGAACTGCATCGCCAGGGAGCGACCGATCACGAAGGCCTGCGACGCTCGCGGATTGCGCGCGATCTCGACCGCGCCGGGCGGGATGGTGAAGCAGTCGTAGTGCCACTGGAACCACGGGCCGTTGGGCACGAGCTCGACGTCGTCCGAGTTGATCCAGGTGTAGCCGATCTCCGCGCGTGGCCCGGGAGCGACTTCCCCGCCAAGTGCGCGTGCCAGGGCCTGGGCACCGAAGCAGATCGCGAAGATCGGCACATCGTGCTTTTGCAGATCACGCAGCCAGTCGAGCTCGGGCTTGAGCCAGGTGCCGATGCGATCGTCGTCCCAGGCCCCCCAGGGAGCACCCATGGGTACGACGACATCGTGTTCGTGGATCTCAGGGAAGTCGAAGTCGACATCGGGGGAGAAGAAGCGGTCCCGGGGCACCACCACGGACTCGACGACCTCAAAGCCGCGCGCGGCGAACCGATCGGCGATCGGTCCAGGCGGGCTCACATGATCATGCTGAAGAAATAGGACGCGCATTCGCTCATCCTCCCCTACGCTGCAGGTCGTACGCCCCCGAACGACCGGAGTAAATCATGGATGCCCACCGCCCGCTTGACCTCTCCGATGTCCGCGCGACCCTGCAGGCCCGCGGGATCGACGTCCTGCGCGTGCTCTACTCCGACGTCCTCGGGATCACCCGGTCCAAGGACATGCTGGTCAGTCAGATCGAACGTGCCCTCGGCCATGGCCCGACGTTCTGTCAGGGCGTGTGGGTGACCACAACCCAGGGCGGCGTCCTCGACGGTCAGGGCTCGATCTCTGACGGTCTCCCCGATCTGGTGACGCAGATCGTGCCGAGCATGATCCGCGATATTCCGTGGGAACCCGGAGTGGCGTACGTCGTCGCCGATGTCTTCGAACCGGACGGTTCGCGACATCAGATCGCACCACGGTCGGTACTGCAGAACGTCATCGACGGATACAGCGCACTCGGCCTCACCCCGGTGACCGGACCGGAGTTGGAGTACTACGTGATGGAGGAGCGCGACGGCGTGTGGGAGCGCACCTTCGACCACAAGGGCCTGGTCTACACGACCGGTGCCATGGTCGATCCGCACGGCTATTTCCTACACACCCTCCGCATGTGCGACAAGCTCGACATCGGGGCATTCGCGGGCAACCACGAGTTCTCTCCTTCGCAGTACGAGATCAACCTGTGGCATGCCGACGCCATGCTGTCCGCCGACCGCACCTTCATCTTCAAGTCCGCCATCAAGGACATCACGCACCGGCAGGGCTTCCTCGCCTCCTTCATGGGCAAGCCCTTCAACGACGAGGGCGGCAGCGGCTTCCACTTGCACTTCTCGGTGGAGAGTGGCGGCGACAATGTGATGGCGGATGCGAAGGGCGAACTTACCTCCACCGCACTGTCGATGATCGCCGGGATTCTCGAGCACGCGCCGGCGCTCTCGGCGCTCACCAATCCGACCGTCAATGCCTTCAAGCGGTTGGGCCCGGACACCCTCGCGCCGTACCGAATCAACTGGGGCCTCGATAACCGTTCGACCATGGTGCGCATCCCGCCGGAGCGCGGGCGCGGGACGCGACTGGAGTTGCGCATCGGCGATGGTGCCGCCAACCCGTACGTCATTTCCGCGGCCGTGCTTGCGGCTGCACTCGACGGCATCCAGCGTGACCTCACACCACCGGCCGCCCTCGAGGGATGGACCTACGAGGACGAGGCAGCGGACATCCTCCCGATGACTCTGGGGGATGCGCTCACGGCCCTACAGGAGGACGACGTCCTGAAAGATCTGCTCGGCGAGCAGTTCGTGACGACGTTCGTCACGATGAAAGCGGACGAGATTGAGCGCTACACCGAGGCAACCGACGATCCAGCCACCCGAGAGGTCACGCCATGGGAGGTCACGGAGTACCTCCTGCACTACTAGCGCGCTAGACCGGTTGCGAACGGTCCTTGATGAGCTTCCCGCCAGCGAACGTCGTGCCCACCTCCCGGTAGTAGCCACCGATGACCTCGCGCACCGGCAGCAACGAGGCCGGTTGATCCCATTCGGAGTCGTAGAGATCCAGGGTCGCGTCCCCGCGCCAGGGCTGGCCGAGGTCGGCGTCGATGCCACCCATCGTGACGATCTGATCCAGGCTCAACGCACCACCAGCGATGCTCGGCATCTGTCGGTGATGCAACATCGGGAGTGCATTCACGAATCCGTTGGTGTCACTCGGCTCGGTCAACGTCACCTTCGCCGTTGCGAGCCGATGGTCGTACGCCGCCAGGGTGGCGCCGAAGGTGCCACCGGGTGCGACCCGCGGCGCTGCCCTGCCGTGATTCATGGCGCGCGTGACAAAGATGCTGCCGAGCTTCTTTGGGTAGCCCTGGAACCAGCCTCGCCCGATCGCGAAGTCCGTCGTCACCCAGATGAGGACGCAGCGGCTGTACGTCGTGCCCTCGTATGAGCACCGCACGACCGCGAACGTCTCAAGGTACTGCGAACGCGAAGGATCAAGCAGTTCGCGACCGTCAGCGCTGCACGATTGCCAGTCGGCCCAGATGAAGGCGACCGCCCCCGGATCCTCCGGGGCGAGATCCACATCAGAGGGCAGGAGAGCGCGCACCTTCTCGACGTCGGTGCGGTACTCGACCGTGAGCAGGGTGCCCGAGTAGTGCCACGGCATCTCGGGCACGAGGGCCGAGCCGCCGTCGTCGGTATAGGGAGGCAGGAAGCCAGCCACGGGCCACTCCTTGTCGCAGGAATGTCGCGAGGCTAGTAGAAATCGTTTGGACCCGCACGAAATTGCCGAATGTGCTTGACCCGGCTAGTGATCTGCGTCACTCTCATCGGTCATTAGGGGCCGTACGAGGCGAGTCGGCCCACTGACCGGAAGGTACGACGTCATGGCCGAACTTCAACCGGCACCTCCCGAAACACCCGAGACATCCCTGAGCAAAGCGCGCATGGGCATTCTCGGCATTGTCTTCTTCGTCGTAGCGGCGGCGGCACCGCTGGTCGGCATGACCGGAGCGGTTCCGGTCGCGTCCGTACTCGGCAACGGTGCGGGTGTCCCGGGCGCCTACTTGCTGGTCGGCATCATCCTGTTGCTCTTCAGTGTCGGCTACGCCGCCATGAGCCAGCATGTCACCAACGCAGGCGCCTTCTTCGCGTACGTCGGACGCGGGTTGGGTATCAACGTCGGTGTTGGGTCGGCGTTCGTCTCGCTCATGGCGTACCTCACCATCCAGTTGGCCATCTTCGGCTTCTTCGGCGCCGTCATGGGGATGCAGATGGAAGCTCAGTTCGGCATCGCGCTGCCCTGGTGGGGATGGGTGCTGATCGCGTGGGCGATCGTCCTGATCCTCTCCGTGCTGTCGGTCGACGTCGGTGCGAAGTTGCTCGGCGTCCTGCTGACGCTGGAGCTCCTCGCCCTCGTCATCGTGGCCATCGCCGTATTCGTCAAGGGTGGTCCCGAAGGCATCAACTTCCAGGCCTCCTTTGCGCCATCAGCAGTCCTTGCCGGAGGAATTGGCGGCACGGCGGGCATTGCCCTCGCCTTCGCCTTCGCCTCCTACATCGGATTCGAGGCCACCGCCATCTACGGCGAGGAGTCGCGCGAGCCGAAGAAGACGGTCCCGCGCGCGACCTACACGGCGATCATCCTCATCGGAGTGCTCTTCGCCTTCGTCACCTTCGCCATGGTGACCGCCCTCGGCGCCGACGGCGTGGTGGATCAAATCCTTGAGCGCAGTTCCATCGACGGGGAACCGCTCGTCGACCCTGCGGCCGTTCTGTTCTCCATCGCGGCGGAGTACGTCGGCGACTGGATGGCGACGGTCATGAGTTGGCTCGTGCTCACATCCCTGTTCGCCGGACTGCTCGCATTCCAGAACTCGGCCGCACGTTACTTCTTCGCGATGGGACGCGCCGGCGTCTTCTCGCGCCGACTGGACCACACCAACAGGTTCGGTGCGCCGGGCAACGGCTCCATCGCCGTGTCGGTCGTGACCCTGGTCGTCGTGGTGCTCTTCGTCATCTTCGGTCTCGACCCGGTGCTCAACCTGTTCTACTGGTCGTCCGCTATCGCGGTGTTGGCCATCCTCATTGTCGAGATCCTCGTGAGTGTCTCGGTGATCGAGTACTACAGCCGTACCAAAGAGGACTCCCGGGGATGGCACCCCATGATCGCGCCGATCCTGGCGACGATTGGTCTGGCCTTGGGTGCCTATCTCCTCATGAGCCGGTTTGCCCTCTTCGCGGGCACGGCAGCGGACGGCAGCGATCCGACGGTGCAGGCGTGGGCATTGAACCCGCTGGGTTGGTTCTTGGTGCTCCTGCCGTTCATCGTGTTCGCCATCGGCTGTGGTGTGGGAGCCCTACGCCGACGCTCCGAGAACGTCGATGCCATTGCCGACCTGGTGAGCTAGCGCGGATGCTCGACCAGGTCGAGATCAGCGAAGAACAAGACGCGCAGCGCCGGCGGGACTTCCCCGTCGGCGCTGCCATCACGTTGGCTGACCTTGAAGAAGCCGGACGCGAGCATGTGCTTGACGACCTACGCCACCGCGAGCCGGTCAGTTGGCTCCCTGCGCTCGGGGGTTGGCTCGTCACGGCCCGTGAACCAGCACGGCAGATCCTGCTGCCAAAATCCGGCGCCACCGTTGAGGCCAACCAGAACATGGTGCGCGCCTCTCTCGGCCGCATGATGCTGACCGTGGATGGCGAGGAGCACACTCGCTACCGCGAACCCTTCGAGGTGCCCTTCCGGGCCCGCGAGACTGAGCGTCTTTTCGGTGAGTCGATCCGCGCGTACGCACGGGAATTGATCTCGCGCATCCACGGCCAAACCGAACTCACCGCCGCCTTCGCCGCGCCCTTTGCCGTCGGCGTCGCCGCCCAGGTGATCGGCCTGCCACTCGACGACATCGAGCGCATCGACGGCTTCTACGCCACCTTTGCCGCGGCGATGGAATACACCGGGGACCCGGAGCCGGTCCGTCGCGCTGATGCTGCGCGGGCTGAGCTCACCGACCTGTTGCTCCAGGGACTGTCGCGATCAAAGGTCGTCGGGGATTCTGACCTCACGTCCGAGGAGGTGGCGGCGCAACTGCGCGTTGTCATGTTCGGCGCCATCGAGACGATCCAGGCCTCGGTCCTCACTACCCTCATGCTGCTGGTCCAGCATCCGGAGTCGATGGCGCAGGTGCGCGCGGACCGCTCGCTCCTCTCAGGCGCGGTCGACGAGGCCATCCGCTGGATGCCGCCGGTGGCCTTCATCGAGCGCTGGACGCGCGAGCCGGTCACGCTCGGGGGAGTCGACATCGGCGCACGCGAGTTCGTGGGTGTCTCGGTGATCGCGGCCAACAGGGATCCCAGCGTCTTTGCAAATCCGCTGACCTTCGACATCCGCCGGGCCAATGCCCGGCACGGCCTCAGTTTCTCCTCCGGTGAGCATCACTGCCTCGGGGTACATCTGGCTCGTATGCAGACGGTGATCGCACTGGAGGAGATGTTCGATGCCTGGCCAGCGATTGACCTGGTGTCTGTGACACGGCCCAGTGGATTCGCCTTCCGTCGGCCCACCGAGGTCATTGTTTGCACGTAGTCGGTTGCACCACGTGACATCCCGTGCCGACGTCGTGTAGTGTCCCTCCCACAACTGAATACCTCATCCAGAGGGGCAGAGGGATACGGCCCGATGAAGCCCCGGCAACCTGCCGCGATCGTCTTGCTTCCGCAAGGCCCGACGCGGGGTGGTGCCACCTCCGTCTCCTGCACAGTGCAGGGGAAAGATGAGCGAGAGGCCTTGCGATGACTCCCTGTATGCGCCACTGACTCGTTGCGCTGTCGGCATGCCCGACGGCCCGAGATCAGTGGGATTTCAGCGATTTCTTGAGCTTTTGACCGCGATACCAACTCCCGCGTCGGCAGGCGCCCATGTCGTACTGCTGCGCTCAATTTCTGAAAGGAACCACCATGTCTGTCACAACCGAACCCACACTTCTCAACGACGTCGATATCGAAGCCGTCGGCAATCTCATTCAGGCTGTCTCCGCGGACCCGGCCACGGGCGCGACGCGCTGGCGTTCAACCGTCACCTGGCTAGGTGGCTTCCGTAGCGAGGCAAGAGTACGGGGCTTTGACCCGATTCGCTCCGATGAGCCGACTGCACTGGGCGGCACGGATACCGCGCCCAATCCGGTGGAGCAGATCCTTGCTGCTCTCGGCAACTGCCTCGCAGTCGGCTATGCGGCCAATGCCACGGCGCGGGGTATTGAGATTGATGAACTCAACATCGACATCTCGGGCAATCTCGATCTGCACACTTTCCTCGGCCTGCGGCCGGGTGGACACGCTGGCTTTGACGATATCGCCGTCGACGTGACGCTACGCAGCAGCGCTACATCAGGGGAGCTCGCGGAGTTGCATGAGCACGTGCTTCAAACCTCCCCGGTGGGGCACACTCTGCGCGCTGCCATCCCCGTGGAGACCACCATCACCTTCAGCTAGGAGCTCATCGACTGGCGCGTTGTTGACGGA
>JAYNIC010000024.1:7847-17172 GCA_038108715.1 Candidatus Nanopelagicales bacterium
CCTCGGCGCGCGCCCCCCCCCGGGCCCCCCCCCCTCCCCTCCCCCTCGCCGCACCCCGCGGGGCGGTTTTTTGACGCACCCCCGAAACCCCGTCAACAACGCGCCAGTCACGGGCAAGCGGATGGTGCGTACAACTCGCGGAGTCCGGCGATATCACCCTTCTGCGGAGTCAGCGGCGAGATGCCAGCGGTGTGGATGGGGAACATCAACTCCCGATCGCTCGTGACATGACCGAGCCCGAGCGCGTGGGCGACCTCGTGTTTAAGCAACGCACCCCGTCCGTCGACGCCGTCGCCCGGGGTCTTCGCCCATCGGCTCGTGGTCGACAACGTCACGCTTCCGCCACTGAGGATGCCGGCGTACCCGGAGGCACCACCCCAGCCGTCGGCCTGGTCGGACAGGTTGGCCCAGGAGATGACAATGTCCCCTGGTCCCCGTTTGACCCGAACGAAAGTCAGTCCGGTCAGGCGCTCATAGAGATTGAACGTTGTGGTCAGGTCATCGACCATCTGCTTGTCTCCGCCGCGCGGCGCTCTTGCGTCGTCGTAGGCCCACGTGATCGTTGAGCAGCGCTCCCAATGGGCGGGTGCGCTCATCAAAGGTGCCCAACCCTTGCTCACGCGGAACGTCGTACGCGCGGTCTTGTCGTCTGCGCGCACGAGGACTGTGTACGTGCCGGACCTGGCCAACTTGGCTGATGGAATCGCGAGGTCGATGCGTGACTTGGAGGTTCCCTTGGTCCAGATGGTCTTCTTGCCGATCTTGACGCGAACAGTGGCGGGTCCCTTGGCCACCCGCGCGCTGATACGCGCCTTGCCTGCCCCGTCGGCATCGGGGAATACCCAGGTCGGACTCACGACGACGGTTCCGCTTGCCACCCGGATGATGGCTGTGGCCACAACTGAGGACTCACCCGGGAAGTCCCACCTGCCATTGATGAGGGGGGAGCACTGCAGAGCTACGTCGACGCTGATGCTGCCCGAGTTGGGTACGTCTTCGGCGCGGAGATCGAACGCGAGATCGACCGGCTCGACGCGTGTCTCGCCGGCTTTGATGGGCGACCGATCCGGTGAGCGGAGTCGGCCGCCGAGGCGAATGGCTCCTCGCATCACGGTGAGTTCGAGCCCGTGGCACACCGACGTCGTCGACGTGGCGATGTCCAATATGCCAGTGACTCGGATGTCCAGTGGCTGGCGAGGTGAATAACGCTGTGGAGTGGTGCGCAGATTCGCATCCACCGTGATGCCGACATCGGAGAGTGATCGTGTGCTCGCCTCCCCTAACACAGTCAGTGTCGGCGGAGTTGATTCCGACACGGTTGCGATTGGGTCGTCGGATGTCGAGTGCCCCGGGGACGCTGCCACGTTCGTGGATGCCGCGTTGAGAGCGGCGATGGCCGTGACGATCGCACAGAGGGTGCGCGCGGTGCGCCGTATGTGCCAGCACCACAAACCCATGCCCGACAGGCTAGAGCGCCCTTTCGTCGTTCAACGGAAGGGGTTACGGAGCGATCTCGCCGGAGCCGCGCTCAATGAGTCGCGTGCGGACAATGTGCTGGCCCTCGGCCGGATCCTCATCGCTCAGGCAGTCGTCGCCGAGCGCGAGGCTCGCCGCGATCACTCCAATGCGGTACGGGTCCTGCGCCACGACGGTGATGCCGGGCTGCAAGAGATCGGCGAGTTCAAAGTCGTCGAAGCCCACCAGGGCAATGCGGTCAGCGAGCCCACGACGCTGCAGCACGCCGACCGCCGTCATCGTGATGATGTCCTGCGCGGTGAAAATCGCAGTCGGCGGATGGGTCAAGTCAAGTAGCGCGGTCACCTGTTCCTCGGCGCTGGACCGCGTCGCCCCGACGCGAAATACGATTTGGCCATCTACCGCGATCCCCGCTGACTCCATCGCCTCGACGTATCCGGCATAGCGCTCTTGCGAGGTATAGATCGATGGGTCGCGACCGATGTAGCCGATGCGTCGATGGCCTTGGTCGATCAGATGCTGTACGCCGATGCGTGAACCCTGCCGGTTGTCGGCAATCACCGAAGGTATCGAGGAGTTCTTGACCGGACGGTCGACGAGTACGACGGCGATGTCCGCGTCTCGCAACTCCGCCAGGTGTGCTGCATCGGCCTGCGACGGTGCCGTGATGAGCGCGTCGACCTGTCGAGCAATGAAGCTTGCGGCGACATCACGCTCGCGATCAACGTCGAGATCGGTGCTGGACGAGAACACGGCCACCCCCCGGTCGCGGACCGTGTCCTCGACGCCACGCAGCAAAGCCGCGAAGAACGGGTTGGCGGTGTCGTAGAGCAGGTCCCCCACCGTGGCGGTTCGCCCCGCGGCCCGACGCAGCGCGGTTGCGGCAGCGTTGGGGCGATAGCCGATCTGCTCCGCAGCGGCGCGGACGCGCTCGGCCACGGGCGCCGACACGCCGGGCTCGCCGTTGACCACCCGGGAGACGGTCTTGAAGCTGACGCCGGCCAAGGCAGCGACGTCCCGGAGGGTCGGCCGACGCCGTGCTGTAGCGACCCCCTCAGGGGTGGATAACGAAGCCATAACGGAGCGAAAACCTTAGGGAAATGGGACTTGACGGAAGCGGACAAGGGCAATAGAAATGCCCCACGACAACGTTGTCAAGGTTTCAACCCCAGAACGATTGCGTAACGGGCCCGATGCCCACCTTGCGCTCTAGGGCGATATCGCGACACCTTGCGTAGACCCCGGGGTCACCCTGACCCCCATGGAAGAGGAGATTCTTCATGGCACGTGCATTTGGCGGCCGGCGCCTCGCCTTCGTGGCGTCCGCCGGCGTGCTGGCGCTCGGTCTTGCCGCCTGTGGCGGTTCGAGCGACAGCGGTTCGTCTGACAGCGCCTCGTCCGACAGCAGCAGCTCCGAGAGCTCGTCGAGCTCGTCTGAGGCTCCTGCTGAGTCGGTCAAGGTGACCCTGATCACCAAGGATTCGACCAACCCCTTCTTCGTTGCAATGCAGGCTGGCGCGCAAGAGGCTGCTGCAGCGCAGGGCGTTGAGCTCACCATCGCCTCCGGCAAGGAAGAGGGCGACGACCAGGGCCAGATCGACGCCATTGAGCAGGCCATTGCTCGCGGCGACGCTGGCATCCTGATCACCCCGATGTCGGTCAATGTCAACGCCGCGATCGAGAAGGCCCGCGCTGCTGGCCTCTACGTCATCGCCCTTGACACCCCGACCGATCCCCCGGACGTCGTTGACATCACCTTCGCGACCGACAACTGCCTCGCTGGTGAGGCCATCGGTGAGTGGTCGGCTGGCTGGCTCAATGGGGCCAAGGCCACCATCGCCGAGCTGGTCATCTTCGACGACCGCGTTGTGTCCGTTGACTACTGCCGCGCCAATGGCTTCCTCATTGGCCTCGGCGTTGACGTTCCCACCCTCGAGGACATGACCTCACCTGCCAAGACCGGCACCTACAGCACCGGCGCGGGCGGCGACTACGAGATCGCTTGCCTCGAGGCCACGGGCGCCAACGAGGAGGGCGGCCGCGCTGGCATGGAGAAGTGCCTCGCTGCCAACGCTGACATCAACGTTGTCTACACGATCAACGAGCCCACCGCCTTCGGTGCTGCTGAGGCCCTCAAGGCCGCTGGCAAGACCATTGGCAGCGATGTCATCATCGTCTCGGTCGACGGCGGTCTCGCCGGCGTCGAGGCTGTGAAGGCTGGCGACATCCAGGCCACCTCGCAGCAGTACCCGCTGCGTATGGCGTCGCTCGGTGTTGAGGCGATCGCCACGATCGCCGCTGGTGGCGCTGCCCCGGAGAACACCTCCGCCAACGGCCAGTTCTTCGACACCGGTGTCACCCTGTGCACCGACATGCCGATGGACACCGTGACGGCTGCCCCGCAGGAGTCGGCGCAGTACTGCATCGACAACGCCTGGGGCTGATCGACGCACCAGGAGTAGTTGATTGACAACGAGGTGGGGCGGCTTTCGAAAGAAGGCCGCCCCACTTCGCGTCTGCCGCTAGTCTTCCCCTACCCATACCGTCGGAGGTTCCTGTGAGCGAGACCGCCCGCACGACCGCTGCCGAGGAGTTCGCCAACAGCGCGACCCCGATGCAAAAGGTCCAGCACGCCCTGCACCGCTATCCGTGGCTCAGTCCACTGATTGTCCTCGTCGTCCTCATCTTGATCTTTGCGATCCTCGGGTTCGGCTTCGACGTCGGCTCCCTGGAGAACTTCGCCAAGCCGGCCACCATCTCGTTGATGCTGCAGCAGACCGTCATCATCGGAACCTTGGCCGTCGCGCAGACGATCGTCATCCTCACCGCCGGCATCGACCTGAGTATCGGCGCCATCATGGTCTTCGGCCAGATGGTCATGGCGAACCTTGCCGTGTCGGCCACCGCCTCGAACGTGACCTTCATGGCCGGTCAGAACCCCTACCTGGCGGTCGTCATCGGCATTGCCGTGGCGACCCTGGCCGGCGGTGTCAACGGCTTCCTGATTGTCAGATTCAACCTGCCGCCGTTCATCGTCACGTTAGGCACGCTGAGTATCTTCACGGCTCTGACGCTCATCATCTTCAAGGCCCGCACCATCCAGGGCAAGGAGTTCGAAGGCGCCCAAGACGTGATGGGCATCATGGGCAAGGACTTCCAGATCGGCCCCTTCGGTTTCACGATTGGACTGGTCGTCATGCTCGCGGTTTACGTGATCATGGCCTACGTCTTGCGCGGCACCGCCTGGGGCACCCACGTCTATGCGGTTGGTGACGACCCCACGGCGGCCGAACTCTCCGGTATCAACGTCAAGCGTGTGCTCTTCAGCGTCTACCTCGCGGCCGGCTTCATCATCGGCATTGCCGGCTGGATCACCATCGGTCGCCTGGGTTCGGCAAGTCCGAACGTCGCACCGGAAATCAACCTCGAGACGATCACCGCGGTCGTCATCGGTGGCACCTCGCTCTTCGGTGGACGTGGCCGACTGGTGGGAACCCTCATCGGTACGTTCATCATCATCATTCTTGACTTCGGCCTCTCGCTGGCCGGTCTGGACCAGGCGTACCGCGTCTTGGCCATCGGCATCCTCGTGATCGCCGCCGTGGCTGTCGACCAGTGGATTCGGAAGGTGAAGATATGACCGTCACGACCTCGGCGAAGCCGATCGTCCAGGGCAAGAACCTCAATAAGTCCTTCGGACGCGTCATCGGCCTGAACAACTGCCAGTTCGAGCTCTTCCCCGGCGAGGTGCTTGCCGTGGTGGGCGATAACGGCGCGGGCAAGTCGACCCTCATCAAGTGCATCTCCGGTGCCCATGAGGTCGACTCGGGCGAGATCTTCGTCAACGACCAAGAGGTGAGCTTTAAGTCCACGCACGATGCGCGCACCCACGGCGTGGAGACCGTTTACCAGACCCTCGCCGTCGCGCCAGCACTCGACATCTCCGAGAACCTCTACCTCGGTCGTGAGGTGCGCAAGAAGGGAATTCTCGGCAAGGTCTTCCGCAGCCTGGACAAGAAGCACATGCGTGAGGTGTCTACCAAGAGCCTGAGTGATCTCGGTGTCCTTACCGTGCAAAGCATCACCCAGACGGTGGAGACCCTGTCCGGTGGTCAGCGTCAGGCGGTGGCGGTCGCGCGCGCAGGCACCTTCGGCAGCCAGGTGGTCATCCTCGATGAGCCCACGGCCGCCCTCGGTGTCAACGAATCCGCTCGTGTGCTCCAGCTGATCAAGGACCTGCGCGAGCGCGGTATGAGCATCATTCTCATCTCGCACAACATGCCGCAGGTCTTCGACGTCGCCGATCGCATCCACATCCAGCGGCTCGGACGTCGGGCAGCGGTCGTCACGCCGCAGACTCACACGATGAACGACGTTGTGGCGATCATGACCGGTGCGATGACGGTCCCCGAGGAGGAGCAGCAGCTCAGTCCGGTGCGCTAGTCGCTACGAATAGAGGGCGGGGCGGTCTGGGATATCTATCCTGACCGCCCCGTTTCCTATGGCGGCCACCGCCGCGTTAGCACTGATCGTGGCAACCAAGCCATCCCAGGCGGTGGCTCCCGAGGTCTTGCCCAGGTGCGTCGCGTCGACCCAGGCCTGCAATTGGCGACGATAGGCATCCTCGAAGCGGCCGAGCCATAGTTCTGGTACGTCGTGCCCGATCTGTCGGGAAGCCCGTCGCGTGATGTAGGACCCGTCGCCCATGTCCAAGGTGCCATCACTCGCGACAACCTCGCAGCGCACCTCGTAGCCGTACCAGGCATTCATGAAGACCTCGATCTCCACAAGGGCTCCACCTCGGGTCGTGAGAACCACCAGGAGCGGATCGAGTTCACCGTCGGGTGTCCGCGGTCCGGGCTCGCCGGTCATGACCTGCACGCTGGTGTACTCGTCATCAAGGAGCCACCGGTTGATGTCGAACTCGTGGATGGCCGAGTTGGTCAATGTGAGAGCGGTTTCTAGTCCATACGGCGCTGCGGTGTTGCGGTGGACATTGTGGACGATGAGGGGCCGGCCCACGGTGGGGATGCCGCTCTTGAGCGCGACGTATCCGGGATCGAAGCGGCGCATGAAGCCGAGCGAGATGAGTCGACGCCCTAGATCGACCTCGGCGTCAACCACGGTCGTCGCCTCTTCGACGGTGGGAGCGAGCGGCTTTTCACACAGCGTGGGTCGGTGCGCAGTGAGGCACAGCAGGGCCTGCTCGGCGTGCATGGCGTCCGGGGAGGCAATGACGACGGCGTCACTGGAGGCGACCAAGTCCTCGACGGTTGGCGCTAGGCGAGCCCCTAGCTCGGCGGCCAGATCTGCGGCCCGGGATGTATCGGCATCGAACAGCCACGCCACCTCGGCACCGGACACCTCGTGGGAGAGGGATCGCGCATGGGCGGTGCCAATGTTCCCCGTGCCGATCACCCCGATCCGCAATACCTGACTCATGCGTGCATTCAAGCAGGCGATTCGTGACGGGGAGCACGTACCATCGGCATCATGCAATGGCGGGTTGGGGCGATCGGAGCACTGTGCCTGAGCGCCTCGCTGGCCGTTGTCGGCACCGCTGTGCCCTCCGCCGCGTTAGCCGACCCGCTCATTCTAGGCACCGCGCTACCCGATACCGGGCCGCTGAAGGCCTATGGTCCGGCCACGCAGGCGGCCGTGGCGCTAGCCGTGGGTGATGCCAACGCCGAGGGTGGCGTCCTGGGCTCGACGATCATGCTAAGTCCCGGCGACTCCGGTCACACGGGTTCGGGCGTCTTCGCTGCTACGTTGAACCGCCTCGCTGGGGAAGGCGTCCAGGCAGTCATTGGCCCGATGTCTTCGGACCTGGTCCTCCAGAACGCCGATGCCGTGCGGGGGCGGACCTTGGTGTCGCCGGCCACCACGAATCCAGCCCTGGCCGGCCTCATCTCCCAGGTCACCCCCGCATCAACCCTTGAGGGCGTCATGCTGGCGAAGTTGGCTGATGAACGCGATGTGCGCCGCCTGGTGGCGGTCGCTCCCCGTTCGCAACGGGAGGTCGCCGAGGCCGCTGCTGATGCGGCGGAACTGCGCGGCATGCAGGCGGTCGTTGTTCTGTACTCGCGGAGCCAGTCGGCCAGCAAGATCGCCGCAAAAATCCGACGTTCGGCATCGGATGGTCTGATGCTGGCCACCGACGACAAGACCAACTCCATCGTCCAGGCACTCATCAAGCGCGGTATGCCAGCCAACGTCTTGCTCACGACCTGGGCAGCGAAGTCGGTCAATCCGAAGAAGATCAAGAAGGGCGCACTACGTGGCGCTATCACCATCGAGTACGACCTGATCGTCCCGCGCAGTCTGAAGCGAAGCATCGGTCGCATCGCCCCGGAGGCAACAACGACGGCGTACTCACCGCAGGCCTACGATGCCGCAGCGATCACCATCCTCGCGGCGGAGCAGTCCGGTCAGTTCCTCGGCGAGATCACCCCGGCAGGCATCCGAGCGGCGCTCGCGTCGGTGACCTCCGGTGGAATCTCCTGCACGACGTTGCGGCGTTGCCTCACTCTCGCGCAGCAGGGCCGCGATATCGCCTACGTCGGCTACACCGGTCCGCTCGACCTCAACGACGAGGGCCAACCTGAGGGTGCGCGCTACATCATGCGCACCTACGGCGCGAACAACGTGGTCCGCGATTCCACACGCGCGGTCCGCCTTCCCTGAGTATGGGCATCGGCGTTCTGGGCGGCTATCGATCGCAATAGGCTGAGTCCGTGATGCTCAGCGCAGATGTCGTGGTCGTAGGGAGCGGCATGGGCGGCTCAACCTTCGCCTTCGGGCTAGCCCAGCGTGGCCTCGACGTGTTGGTCCTCGAACGCGGTGAGCGGCTGCCCCGTGAGCCGGAGAACTTCTCCGCCGAGGCGGTCTTCGTCCAGCGCCGCTACAAGCCCGATGACACCTGGTACGCCGTCGACGGCACGCCGTACGCACCGGGCGTGCACTACGTGGTTGGCGGCAATACCAAGGTCTACGGATCGTCGCTGCCGCGACTGCGGGAGCGCGACTTCGAGGAGACTCGCTACCCCTCGGGGGTCTCCCCAGCCTGGCCGTTCACCTACGCCGACCTCGAGCCGTATTACGTCCAGGCCGAGCGCCTCTATCGCGTTCACGGAACACCGGCCGGCAGCGGGCCCGATCAGCCGTTCGAGCCGTGGCGCAGTTCTCCCTACCCGTTCCCGGCGTTGCCGCACGAGCCGTACATTGCCGAGACCCTTCGCCGACTGAGCGAGCAGGGGCTGCATCCGACGACGACCGCCATGGGCGTCGATCTCGGCCCCGGTGGGGCATGTGTTCGCTGCGGGACCTGCGATGGATTTCCCTGCCGATGGGGAGCCAAATCGGATGCCGAAGTATGTGCTCTAGAACCCGCCCTTGCCACGGGTTCGGTACGGCTCGTCACGGGAGCCTACGTCGATCGCCTCGAGACCGATGCGGCCGGACGCATCAAGCGAGCCACAGGCCGCCACACGGATGCTTCGACGGGTGCCGTCGAACCCCTCGAGGTGTCGGGTCGAATCTTCACACTCGCGGCGGGCGCGGCGAATTCCGCGGCGGTGTTGCTGCGCAGCGGTGTCGCCAATAGCTCGGGTCTGGTTGGGGCGCGCTACATGGTGCATAACAACACCCATATCGCCGCGATCGATCCGCGGCGGGTCAACGACGTCGTCTTCCAAAAGACCGCCTGTGTCAACGACTTCTACGACGATCTCGGGGACGGTTACCCCGGCGGCACGCTCCAACTCATCGGCAAGGTCCAGGCCACCATGATGAAGACCCACGCCACGCGGGCACCCATGTCGCTGCTACGGCCCATGGCCGACCGAAACGT
>JAYNIC010000025.1:0-13049 GCA_038108715.1 Candidatus Nanopelagicales bacterium
CTCTTGAGGCGGGGGAGCCTGCCAATATCGTCCTGGTCGATCCGTATGCGCGCTGGCATGTCGATCCCGCCGCTTTGGCCTCGCGCAGCCGCAACACGCCCTTCGAGGGGCGCGAGATGTCTGGCCGTGTTGTCGCCACGTTCCTTCGAGGGCGCCCCACTGTCCTCGACGGGGCCCTCGCATGAGCGACGCTGTCGTCCGCATGGTCTGGCCGGGCGCGTCACCGAGCGAGGTGGGGTGCTGGTGGTCACGCGGGACCTAGGTGGCAGGCTGGTCGACAGCCGTTTCGGGGCTGACGTGGGCAAAGAACAGGCGCCTTTGATCAGCGCCATCGAGTCAGTCCTAGCCGAGGAGAGGGCATCATGAGCGGGCGAGCAGCGACCGAACCCGCGGTCCTCATCTTGGAGGATGGTCGCACCTTCCGCGGTTGCTCGTTTGGCGCCCTGGGCAGCACCGTGGGCGAGGCGGTCTTCAACACGGGGATGACCGGCTATCAGGAGACCCTGACCGACCCGTCCTACCAGGGGCAGGTGGTCGTGATGACCGCCCCACACGTGGGAAACACCGGAATGAACGACGAGGACCCCGAGTCACGACAGATCTGGGTAGCCGGGTACGTCGTCCGCGACCCCTCACCGATCCCCTCCAACTGGCGCGCGCGTCGCTCCCTCGATGAAGAGCTCGTCGATGCCGGCGTTGTCGGTATCCGCGACATCGACACGCGGGCGCTGACCCGTCATCTGCGCGACCGCGGCGCCATGCGCGTGGGCATCTTCAGCGGTGACGAAGCCGCGGGTGACGCCGACGCTCTTCTGGCACGTGTACGCCAGGCCCCGGAAATGGCTGGCTGCAGCCTCACTGATGAGGTCACGATTGACGAGCCATACGTTGTCCCGGCGATCGGCGACGAGCGCTACGTCGTGGCGGCCGTCGACCTTGGGATCAAGTCAATGACCCCGCGCCGCATGGCTGAGCGCGGAATGACCGTGCACGTTGTCCCGGCGAATGTCGACGCCGAAACTCTGTTGGCTCTTGGGCGTGACGGCATCTTCTTGTCCAACGGTCCAGGGGACCCAGCCACCGCCGATCACGCGGTCGAGCTCGTGCAGGCCGCCCTAGCGGCCCGACGCCCGCTGTTCGGCATCTGCTTCGGTCACCAGATGCTCGGCCGCGCTTTGGGCCTCGGCACCTACAAGTTGCGTTTCGGTCACCGCGGCGTCAATCAGCCGGTGCAGGATCTGCAGACCGGTCGTGTTGCCATTACCGCCCACAATCATGGGTTCGCCGTCGACGCTGCGGTCGGAGAGGTGCTCGAGACACCATACGGTCGTGCCGAGGTCAGCCACGTCTGCCTCAACGACAACGTCGTCGAGGGGCTGCGCTGCCTCGACGTGCCCGCCTTCAGCGTCCAATACCACCCTGAGGCCGCGGCCGGCCCGCACGACGCCGCGGATCTGTTCGATCGCTTCGCCGCGCTCATGGACGGGGATCGCTGATGCCGCGTCGTGACGACATCGCCTCGGTCATGGTCATCGGCTCCGGCCCGATCGTGATCGGCCAGGCGTGCGAATTTGACTACTCGGGTACCCAGGCCTGCCGGGTGCTTCGCGCGGAGGGCATCCGCGTGATCCTCGTCAACTCCAACCCGGCCACGATCATGACCGACCCGGAATTTGCGGACGCGACGTACATCGAGCCCATCACCCCCGAGTACGTCGAGCGCATCATCGCCCGCGAGCGTCCAGATGCCCTGCTGCCGACGCTGGGTGGTCAGACCGCACTCAACACGGCCATCGCGCTGCATAACAACGGCGTGCTCGATCGATACGGGGTCGAGCTCATCGGTGCTGATGTCGACGCCATCGAGCGGGGCGAAAACCGTGAGATCTTCCGCAATATCGTGGCCGAGATCGGCGGCGAGAGTGCCCGCTCGGCGATTTGCCACACCCTCGACGAATGCCTGGCGGCGGTCCATGACCTGGGGTACCCCGTGGTCGTGCGCCCGTCCTTCACCATGGGCGGCGCCGGATCAGGCATGGCGTACGACGAGTCTGACCTGCGACTCATCGCCGGCAACGGCCTGCAGGCCAGCCCGACGAGCGAGGTGCTGCTGGAAGAATCGATCCTCGGCTGGAAGGAATACGAACTCGAACTCATGCGGGATCGGCACGACAACGTCGTGGTCGTCTGTTCGATCGAGAACCTCGACCCCATGGGTGTCCACACCGGCGACTCCATCACGGTGGCTCCAGCCCTCACCCTCACCGACCGCGAGTACCAGCGGATGCGCAACCTCGCGATCGACATCATTCGTGCTGTCGGTGTCGACACCGGCGGCTGCAACATCCAGTTCGCGATCAATCCCGACGATGGGCGCCTGATCGTCATCGAGATGAACCCGCGGGTTTCGCGCTCTTCGGCGCTGGCCTCGAAGGCCACCGGGTTCCCCATCGCGAAGATCGCCGCCAAGTTGGCGGTCGGTTACACGTTGGACGAGATTCCCAATGACATCACGGCGGAGACCCCCGCATCCTTTGAGCCGACGCTGGACTACATCGTGGTGAAGGTTCCACGGTTCGCCTTCGAGAAGTTCCCCCAGGCCGATCCAGTGCTCACTACGACAATGAAGTCCGTTGGTGAGGCGATGGCGATCGGCCGAAATTTCACCGAGGCGCTGCAGAAGGCACTGCGTTCGATGGAGCGCAACGACTCTGTGTTCGCCTGGCCGTCGAGCCGCGCTGACATCGATCTGCCGGCTCTTGTGTCCTCGGTACCGATTCCGCATGACGGTCGGCTCCGCGAGGTACAGCAGGCCCTGTGGGCCGGCGCGACGGTTGAGCAGATGCATGAACTTACCGACATCGACCCGTGGTTTCTCGAGCAGATCATGCTCATCAACGACGTTGCCGACGAGGTGCGCGCTGCCCCCGCACTCACGCTCGATCTCCTGCGCGCGGCGAAGCGCCACGGATTCTCGGACCAGCAGATCGGCGAACTCAGGGGTACCGACGAGGCCAGCATCCGGAGCCTGCGGCACAACCTCGGGCTACGTCCGGTGTACAAGACCGTCGACACATGTGCGGCCGAATTCGCCGCGCGTACGCCGTACCACTACTCGTCGTACGACGAGGAAACCGAGGTTGAGCCGGGTCACGCGCCGAAGGTCATCATCTTGGGCTCGGGGCCGAATCGCATCGGTCAGGGCATCGAGTTCGACTACTCCTGCGTGCATGCGTCGATGACCTTGCGGGATGCCGGCTTCGAGACCGTTATGGTCAATTGCAACCCGGAGACGGTTTCCACGGACTACGACACTTCCGACCGGTTGTACTTCGAGCCCCTCACGCTTGAAGACGTGCTTGAAGTCGTCCATGCGGAATCCCAGTCGGGTGAGATCGCTGGCGTAGTCGTTCAACTCGGTGGACAGACCCCGCTCGGTCTGGCGCGCGCGCTCAAGGAAGCCGGAGTGCCGATCGTGGGCACGTCCCCGGAGTCCATCCACCTGGCAGAGGACCGCGGCGCCTTCGGAGATCTGCTCATGCAGGCGGGTTTGCCGGCCCCGCGGTTCGGCACGGCGTTCTCCTTCGAGGAGGCGCGCAGCATCGCCGCTGAGATCGGCTATCCGGTGCTCGTACGTCCGTCCTATGTTCTGGGTGGCCGCGGCATGGAGATCGTGTACGACGACGACATGCTGCGGGACTACCTCGATCGCGCCACACAGATCACCCCCGAACATCCGGTGCTCGTCGATCGTTTCCTCGACGATGCCCTGGAAATCGATGTTGATGCGCTCTTTGACGGCACGGAGCTCTTCCTCGGGGGTGTCATGGAGCACATCGAGGAGGCCGGCATCCACTCCGGTGACTCCGCATGTGCGCTCCCACCGGTTTCTCTGGGGCCGCAGGAGATCGAACGCATCCGCGATTCCACGCGGCTTATCGCCGAGGGCATCGGGGTCCGCGGCCTGATGAATGTGCAGTACGCCCTGGCCGGCGGCATCCTGCACGTTCTGGAGGCCAATCCGCGTGCGTCGCGCACGGTCCCGTTCGTCTCCAAGGCGATCGGCATCCCCCTGGCCAAGGCGGCCGCGCGCGTCAGGCTCGGCGAGTCGATTGCTGATCTCCGGGACGAAGGCATGCTTCCGACTCACGGTGATGGCGGCACTCTTCCGGCCGGAGGTCCGGTCGCTGTCAAGGAAGCCGTGCTCCCCTTCGGTCGATTCCATGGCGTAGACACGGTCCTCGGACCTGAGATGCGGTCCACCGGCGAAGTCATGGGGATCGACGCCCACTTCGGCACAGCGTTCGCCAAGTCGCAGGCCGCGACCTACGCGCGGGGCCTGCCCACGTCCGGCAGCGTGTTCGTGTCGGTCGCCGATCGGGATAAGCGCGCGATGATCTTCCCGATCAAGCGCCTGGCCGATCTTGGCTTCGCCATCCTGGCCACCGATGGCACCGCGGAGGTGCTACGCCGGTACGGCCTCAAGGTTGACCTGCTACGCAAAGCGCGATTCGGCACCGGTCCGGCCGGGGAGCCCACTACCGTCGACGCCATCATGGCTGGTGACGTGGACCTCATCATCAACACGCCGTACGGCGTGGGAACTCGTCTTGACGGATACGAAATCCGCACCGCGGCGGTGCTCAAGGGCATCCCATGCATCACGACGATCCAGGGGCTCGCCGCAACCGTGATTGGCATTGAAGCCGTGGTGGCGAGTGAGGCGGGCCAGCCGATCAGAGTGCGTTCGATTCAGGAGTACGCCGCCGAGCTTAATGACTTGCGCGCCGCCCAGGCCGCTGGCGCGACGGAAGGGAGTGGCTGATGCCCCTACAGACCCGTGGCGAGGTGGTGAGCGTGCGAAGAGCCGGCGCCTATTCGGTCCTGACCGTGACGGCGCCCGGCGTTCCAGAAGCCACCCGCCCTGGCCACTTCGCTGCCCTAGCTATCGGCGATCCACAGACCAGCAGCCTGTTGCTGCGCCGTGCCTTCTCGATTCACGGTGTCCAATCCCGCGGGATCTACGGAGGCACCATTGATCTGGTTGTCTCCGATGTTGGCGAGGGCACGCACTGGCTGCTGCAGCGACGTCGCGGTGATGCGGTAGACATCGTCGCACCGCTGGGCCGCCCCTTTGCTCTGCCCCGTGAACCGGTGGCGTGCACCTTGGTCGGCGGCGGCTACGGCTCGGCGCCGTTGTTCATGTTGGCGGAGCAACTGCGCGAGCGCGGTTGCCGAGTTGACATCGTCTTGGGGGCGGCGACCGACCAGCGACTCTTCGGCGTACTCGAGGCAAAGCGCAGCGCGACGACGGTCACCATCACGACCGAGGATGGCTCAGCGGGGGAGCGGGGGCGAGTCACCGACTACCTCGAGAAGGTCATGGAGCGCGCGGGCGCCGAGGTCGTCTACGCATGCGGCCCCATGGGCATGCTCGCCGCGGTGTCGGAGGTCGCCCAGTCAGTCGGCGCCTACAGCCAGTGCGCTGTTGAGGAGGCCATGGCCTGCGGAATTGGAGTCTGCATGAGTTGCGTGGTGCCCGTCGCGGGGGATGACGGTGTCACCCGGATGCTGCGCTCCTGTGTCGAGGGTCCGGTTTTCCGGGGCGATCGCGTTCGGTGGGATGACATCGGCACCATTCCCGCAGACGCCGTGGGTGCCCCGGCCATCGCCGGAGGCCACTGATGACGCGGGCGGTGGTGCGCTACGGCAGCGGTGTTGCGGCTCCGACCCCGAACGTCGACATGTCGACGTCGCTGAGTACCTTCGAGATGCCTAGTCCGATTCTGACCGCGTCGGGTTGCGCCGCATCCGGACGAGAACTCGATCAGTTCTTTGACATCACCAAACTCGGCGCCATCGTTACCAAGAGCATCATGCTTGAGCCGCGTTCGGGGCGTCCCACTCCGCGCATAGCCGAGACGCCCAGCGGCATGCTCAACTCCATCGGTTTGCAGGGTCCAGGCGTTGAGTCGTTCATCGAGAACGACCTGGCCTGGCTACGGGAGCGCGGCGCTCGGGTCATCGTGTCCATCGCGGGTGGAAGCACCCAGGAGTACGAGGACATCGCCAAGATCCTGCGTCTTCAGGAGGGCATCGACGCGATCGAGGTCAATATCTCATGTCCGAACGTTGCCGATCGCGGCCAGGTTTTTGCGTGTCGTGCGGATTCGGCCGCGGGCGTCGTGGCAAGCGTGCGTCGGTCGAGTGACCCCAGCATCCCGGTGTTCGCCAAGCTTTCCCCCGACGTCACCGACCTCGCAACCATCGCGCTCGCCTGCGAACGTGCCGGTGCGGATGGACTGACCCTGATCAACACGACCCTGGGCATGGTCATCGATACCGACACCATGCGACCCGCCCTGGCGGGGGTGACAGGTGGTCTGTCTGGCCCGGCCATCCGCCCCATCGCCGTCCGCTGCATCTGGCAGGTGCGTGAGGTGCTACCCGATATTCCCATCCTCGGGGTTGGCGGTGTGGCCTCGGGCAAGGATGCGCTGGAGTTGGTCCTGGCGGGGGCGAACGCCGTCTCGGTGGGCACGAGCGTCTTCCGTGACCCCTCGGCGCCCATGCGCGTCCACAATGACCTTGCGACCGCTCTGGCTGAACGCGGTTTCGCGCGTCTGAGCGATGCAGTGTCCTTCGCCCATCGGGAGCCGGAGATCGACGAGGAACCCATCGACGATCTCGATGTGCCGGAGTGGACGTGACCGTCGCTCCCGTGGCCGTTGCTTTGGACGCACCGGACCTGACCACTCTCGAGCGATGGGCTAGTGCGGTAGGCCCGTACGTGTCGACGGTCAAGGTCGGACTGGAGACCTACCTGCGCGACGGATCGCAAGCGGTAGCTGCCGCGCGTCGCGGCGCCCCGAATGCCGGACTGTTCCTCGACCTCAAATTGCATGACATTCCGGCGACCGTCGCAGGAGCGGCCCACGCCGTGAGCGCACTGCGCCCGGACCTGCTGACGGTTCACGCCTCGGGAGGTGCGGCCATGATTGCGGCCGCCGCCGAGGCACTGCCCGACACGCGCATCGTGGCGGTCACCGTCCTCACGTCCCTGACAGCCGGCGACCTCGGCGCGATGGGCCTGCTCCCATCCAGCGCTGACACGGCCGATGTGCGTGCCCTGGCCGTCCGTCTTGCCGTTGAGGCGACCGGTGCCGGTGCCGGAGCGGTCGTCTGCTCCCCGCAGGAGGTCGCAGATATTCGAGCCGCCCTCGCGGCGAATGGACGGGACGGCGTTGTTCTCATTACGCCGGGTGTCCGGCCAGCCGGTGCGGACCTGGGCGATCAACGCCGGGTCGCGACGCCTCGCGAGGCCCTGGATCGAGGAGCCGATCTCCTGGTGATCGGCCGGCCCATCACCGGTGCGCCTGATCCGGGTGCGGCGGCCGCGGCCATCGCCGCTGAGATCGCGCGCGGCGATGACTGAGTCAGGGCCACTCGACGAGGACGCGCGGGCTCGCGGTCGCGAGCAGGCGCTGATCGCCCGACGGGCGCGCGCTGCCATCAAGGCCGACCTCGCCGAAGGCCGCCGCAAGCCCGCGCACGTCATTGCCGCACGATTCGACGACCCGGTCATCGGTCGAATGCGGGTTAGAGACTTCCTGCACGCGCTTCCCGGTATCGGCGATGTGCGCACCGACCAGATCATGGCCGATTGTCAGATCGCCGACTCCCGGCGCATGCGAGGACTCGGCGAGCACCAGGAGCGTTGTCTGATGAGCTGGGTTGCCGAGTCGGTACGTCCGCGCGGCCGACTGCTCGTACTGTCGGGACCGTCCGGTGCGGGCAAGTCCAGCGTCGTGACGATCCTGCGCGAACGTCACCCCGAGATCGCCTTTAGCGTGTCGGTGACGACACGACGCCCAAGACCTGGGGAGATCGATGGAGTGCACTATCACTTCATCGACGAACGGACCTTCGATCGGATGATTGACGAGGGGCAATTGCTGGAGTGGGCCGAGTTCGCGGGCAACCGCTACGGCACCCCGGCTGCCCCGGTGGACGACCTGCTCGATGCTGGTCGCCCGGTCCTGCTTGAGATCGAGCTGCAGGGGGCGCGCCAGGTGCGGCAGAGCGCGCCGGAGGCGGTCTTCGTCTTCTTGGCCCCGCCCTCGTGGGAGACCTTGGTGGCGCGTCTGGAGGGACGCCGTACCGAGGCCCCCGAGGTCATTGCCGAGCGGTTGGCGACGGCTCAGGTCGAACTGGCCGCCGAGACCGAATTCGACCTCACGGTCGTCAACGATGTGGTCGCGCGGGCCGCCGATGAGATCGCCGGCCTCCTCGGCGTGGGAACCTCCGCCGGCCCCGACGCCTAGCAGAACGGCGAGTCACGGCGGACACGCCGTGTCCGGCGAACACCGCTGAGGAGGACGCGGCCGGATGGCCGTCGTGGGCCCCCGGCGGCAGTCGTCACACGGTGCATCAAACGCCCGTGAGGTGAACTTCTAGCAGCGAGCGGCACTAGGGCCGCTTCGAACGCGAAGGAGAGACCATGACACTGTTCCTGGACGTGCACACCATCGAGGGCGGGGTCTCCGCTGCCGACGTGGCCGGAGCCCACATGGCCGACCTCAAGGAGCAGGCCGCCCACGGCGTGAACTACCTGCGGTACTGGGTCGATGAAGAAGCCGGCAAGGTCTTCTGTCTGGTCGAGGCCCCCGACGCGGAGGCGGCAGCGACGGTCCACAGGGAGGCACACGGCCTCGTAGCGCAGGAGATCTACCCCGTCATCGAAGGGCAGTAGTCCGTACCGGGGCGCCCCCGCGACGGGCGCCCCGGCGATGGGCTGGTGTTCGAGGGGCTATCGCCCGAGGGGTGGACATGGGAGCATCGCAGCAATGAGCATGGCCATCCGCCTGTTGGGTCACCCTCGGATCGAAGACCCGGCCCGTGCGGTGTACCGGTTCCGCAGCCAGAAGAGCTGGGCGCTCCTGGCCTACCTCCTGCTGGCCGATCGCCCCCCGCCCCGCCGAGACGTGGCCGAACTGCTGTTCGGTTCGGCCGACGATCCGCTGGGCGCCCTTCGGTGGAGCCTCGCCGAGATCCGGCGCGGTCTCGGTGACGGGGCCACGCTGGGCGGAGATCCGCTCACCCTGCACATCCCGGCAGGAGCGACGGTGGATGTGGAGATCGTCACCAAAAGCGATTGGCGCCGGGCCCTGGCCGTGATCGATCTTGGGTCGGAGTTGCTGGAGGGCATGGCGCCGCAGGCCGGCGCCTCGTTCGACTCGTGGCTGGCGGCGGAACGGCGGCGCCTGGGTGCGGCCTCGGAGGCCATCCTCCACGAGGCTGCCCTCGGCCTTAGGTCTCAAGGGGACCTTCCCGGGGCCCTGGCCTGCGCGACCCGCGCGGCACGACTGAACCCGTGGGACGAGAACCTCCAGGCGCTGGTGATCCGGCTGCACCGGCAGTCGGGCGACATCACCGCTGCCCGCGAGGCGTACGACAGCTATCGGGCCGGACTGCGTGAGGAACTGGGGGTCGAGCCCGGGCAGGCTGTGGAGTCCGCGTGGCGGGAGGAGCCGCTCGAGGCCCGGACCGGTACGTCGGTAGCGGTGGTCCTCATCGAGGCGGGTGAGGCGGCGGTCTCGGCCGGCGCCGTGACGGTTGGGCTCTCGTCACTGCGTTCTGCGGTGGCGATGGCAGACCGGTCGCAGTCCGCCGAGCTCAGGCTGAGATCGCGGCTGGTGCTCGCGGAGACCCTGATCCACTCCGCGCGTGGCCTGGACGAGGACGGCATCTCGACCCTTCACGAGGGGGCGCTGCTGGCCGAGTCGTTGGGCGAAGCATTGGCGCTGGCCCGGATCCAAGCCGAGCTGGGCTACGTCGACTTCCTGAGAGCGCGCTACGGCCGAGCGACACGATGGCTGTCGGAGTCCCTGGTCGGAGGCGCTGGCGACGACGACGTCAACGTGCGCGCCCTGATGTACCTGGGCTCCATTGAGAGCGATCGTGCCGAATACTCCCGCGCGGTCGAGCACCTTCGGGCGGCTGCCACCCTCGCCGAAGAGGTCGGTCTGCTGCGCGGGCACGCGTATGCGACCTCCATGCTCGGGCGCGTGCACCTGATGACGGGTGATCTCGATGCCGCGAGCGACGAGCTGTCCTTGAGCATGGGGTCCTGTGAGGCCGAGCACTGGCTGTCGTTCCTGCCCGGGCCGCCGGCTCTGCTCGGTGTGTTCCTGCTGGCCAGGGCCGACGTCGCTGGCGCGACGTCGGCCCTGGAGCACGCCTTCGCCCGTGCCTGCCAGGTCGGCGACCCGTGCTGGGAGGGCATCAGCGCTCGGGGACTGGCGCTGGTGGCCGATGCGGCCGGCGACGCAGCCGGAGCGTTTGCCCTCCTCGATGAGGCGGGGGCCAGGAGCTCGCGCGTCGCTGATGCGTATGTGTGGCTGGACGCATACATCCTGGACGCTCGCTGCGCGCTCGGTCGTCGGCACGGCCACCCGGAGACGGGGGCCTGGGTCGATGCCCTGTCCTCCCTGGCCGAACGGACGGGGATGCGCGAACTGCGGGTGAGAGCACTTGTGCACGGCGCCGCGCTCGGGCGGGCCGGCGACGCGGAGGTGGCCGCTCGGCTGGCCGAGGCGATCGAGAGCCCGATACTGCGGGCGCTGGTGGCGGCCGCCTAGCGGCGCCCTATCGACGCTGCCAGGCTCCCGGATGTCGTCCGGAATCGCGCCAGCGGACGTGGGCGATCGTCACCGTCGACGGAACCCTGTCAAGGCGGTAGCCGCCCTCGGCGCCGGGCTGGCTCGCCATGATGCCTGCCTGCCGCAGCTGGCGCAGGGTTGCCCCTCAGGTAGACTCCACCCTCGGTTCGCGGCTCCCGCCGCCTACCTTTCCGCGAGTTCCTCTCGAAAGGCCGCTTCATGTCCGCATCCACGCGCCCCGAGGGCATCACCTACCCGCCCATCGACGACCTGCTGGACAAGACTGATTCGAAGTACTCGCTGGTCATTTATGCGGCCAAGCGGGCCCGCCAGATCAACGCCTACTACAGCCAACTCGGTGAGGGCCTGCTGGAGTACGTCGGCCCACTCGTGGAGACGCACGTTCAGGAGAAGCCGCTGTCCATCGCCATGCGCGAGATCGATGCCGGCCTGCTCACCTCCGAGCCCTACGACCCCGCCGCCGAGCCGGTCGCGGTCGAGGCGCCCGTCGACGAGGATCTTTCCTGACCGCACGCATCCTCCTCGGCGTCTCGGGAGGCATTGCCGCCTACAAGGCGTGCACCCTCCTGAGACTGTTGCGCGAGGCGGGTCACGACGTACGTGTCGTTCCCACTGAATCCGCTCTGAAGTTCGTCGGCGCTCCCACCTGGGAGGCTCTTTCAGGGCACCCCGTTCAGGTTGAGGTCTGGCAGGGCGTCGACCAGGTGCCGCACGTCTCGCTCGGTCGCTGGGCTGACCTGGTCATCGTCGCTCCGGCCACCGCCAACCTGCTGGCTCGTGCTGCGGCCGGACTTGCCGATGATCTGCTGACGAACACGTTGCTCACCGCCACGTGCCCGGTGCTGCTCGCCCCGGCGATGCACTCAGAGATGTGGCTCAACGCAGCTACCCAGGCGAACGTGGCCACCCTGCGCTCGCGCGGTGTTCAGGTCGTCGAACCGGCCGTGGGCCGGCTGACCGGGGCGGACTCGGGACCTGGTCGCCTTCCGGAGCCGGAGGATCTTTTCGCCCTGGTGGCCGCCACGATCGGTTCCGGGCCGCTGGCTGGCCGGCGAGTGGTCGTCTCTGCGGGCGGGACCCGCGAGCCGATCGACCCGGTGCGTTTCCTTGGCAACCGCTCGAGCGGCCTGCAGGGCGTGGCCATCGCGGCCGAGGCGGTGCGTCAAGGGGCTGATGTGACCTTGGTGGCTGCACACATTGGCGTTTCCGTCCCGCCGGGAGTTGCCGTGGTCACGGTGGAGACCGCCGCGGATCTTCTCGACGCGATGCGGGAGGCCAGCGCGGACGCGGACGTCGTCGTCATGACCGCCGCGGTGGCTGACTTCCGTCCGGACGTTGCACAAGAGGGCAAGATCAAGAAGGTGGACGGCGTAGATCCGGCTCCGATCACGCTGGTCCAGAACCCCGATGTCCTGGTCGATCTCGTTGAGCGCCGCACGCCCGGGCAGGTCATCGTGGGCTTTGCCGCCGAGACGGCGGCTGATGACGCGGCGCTTGTGGAGTTGGCCCGCACCAAACTTGCGCGCAAGGGATGTGACCTGCTCGTGGCCAACGATGTGGGGCAAGGTCGTGTCTTCGGTCACGAAGGCACTCGTGCTCTGGTGCTTGATGGCAATGGCGCGGTGATCGCCGACGTGGCGGGCACCAAGGCGGACCTGGCCGTTCGACTCCTGGCCGCCGTGGCCGATCGCCTGCACGCCTCCTGACCTTGTAGGGTGTCGGGGTCAAGAGCGCCAGCATCAAGCCCCGGCTCGCTGGCCGGCAACCCTCGGCAACCGCGGTGGGGTGCCCCGGGTGAGGACTAGGTCCGCAGCAGCGGGCAAGCGCGGGTCGCCCGACCCCGACGAAGGGATGCTTGTGTCACGTCGTCTGTTCACCTCCGAATCCGTCACTGAAGGTCACCCGGACAAGATGGCCGATCAGATCAGCGACGCGATCCTCGACAGTCTGCTCGAGCAGGACCCGCGCAGTCGTGTCGCGGTCGAGACCTTGCTCACGACGGGCCAGGTGCATGTTGCTGGCGAGGTCACCACGGAGGGATACGCGGATGTCATGAATATCGTCCGCGATGTTGTTCTCGACATCGGATACGACCACTCGGAAAAGGGGTTCGACGGAGAGTCCTGCGGTGTCTCCGTATCGATCGGGGCGCAGTCCCCGGACATCGCTCAGGGCGTCAACGATGCGATCGAGGAGCGTGAGGGGCACAGTGCCGATCCGCTCGATCGTCAGGGTGCCGGCGACCAGGGGTTGATGTTCGGCTACGCGTGCACCGACACCGAAGAGCTCATGCCGCTGCCGATCTCGATGGCGCACCGCTTGAGCGAGCAGTTGACGGCCAAGCGCAAGGACGGAACCCTCGACTAT
>JAYNIC010000025.1:13059-16411 GCA_038108715.1 Candidatus Nanopelagicales bacterium
CACCATGGGCTACCTCCGTCCGGATGACAAGACCCAGGTGACGATCGAGTACGACGAGCAGGACAAGCCGCTGCGCATCGACACCATCGTGGTCTCAAGCCAGCACGCCAAGGGCATCGATCTCGATGCCACGTTGGCTCCGGAGGTTCGGGCGAATGTCGTTGAGCCGATCCTGGCGCACGTCGACCTGCCCAGCGATGACTTCCGGCTCCTGGTTAATCCGACCGGTCGCTTCGAGGTGGGTGGGCCGATGGGTGATGCGGGCCTGACGGGACGCAAGATCATCGTGGACACCTATGGGGGCATGGCTCGCCATGGCGGTGGCGCCTTCAGTGGCAAGGATCCGTCGAAGGTCGACCGTTCGGCGGCGTACGCGATGCGCTGGGTGGCCAAGAATGTCGTGGCAGCCGGTCTCGCGGATCGCTGCGAGGTCCAGGTCGCCTACGCGATCGGCAAAGCCCACCCGGTGGGTGTGTTCGTCCAGACCTTCGGGACCGGTGTGCTGCCGGATGAACGGATCCAAGAGGCCGTGCTCGAGGTGTTCGACCTACGACCGGCGGCGATCATCCGCGACCTGGATCTGCTGCGGCCGATCTACCGGCCGACCGCGGCGTATGGGCACTTCGGTCGGGAATTGCCGAACTTCACGTGGGAGCGCACCGATCGGGCCGATGCGCTGAAGGCGGCTGCCGGCGCGAAGTAGGGAGGCGCTCGGGCCTTGGGGCGAATGGTCAATACACCCCCGAAAGAGGCTCCTCTCGACCGTTTCTCCCGCTAAGCGGGAGAAACGGCTCATGGCGAAGGTTCGTGGGCGATTGTCGACCGTTTCTCCCGAGGCTGCCGCAGATTCCAACGGCGGTGTCAGGCGCTTACGGCCGGACATGCGGCTGCGCGCGCGATGAGCTCGTCGGTGCTGACCGTGGCCGGCTCTGCGTCGACTATCTGCAGGGTGAGTTGAACTGAGCGTTTGCCGAGTGCGACTCCCGAGTCGTCTAAGGCGCGGCGCACACCCTCGGGGAGCCCCGACTCATCGATCGTCCCCACACCGACGGCCGCGAAAGCCCCCGCGGTCCAGCGGGCGACCAGCGCGCCTTCCGGCAAAGCGGTGCGCAGGGACCGAAATGTCGCGGTGATGACCTCATCGCCGTAGCCGACCCCGTAGCGGTCATTGATCTCGATCAAATCGTCCACGGTTGCGACAACGGCGTACACGGGTTGACCGGAATGCTGTGCGGCAATCCACACGGTTGGCGCGAGATCGGCAAGGCCCCGCCGTGACAGCGCGCCCGTGAGTGGATCCGAGGTGAGAAGAGCGGCGAGTCGCGCCTGCTCCACGGCGATGCGGTTGATGCCGACGATGCGCAGTTGGAGCAGGACCGCGCCTACGGCAAGCGCGGTGAGCGCGGCGAGAGCCCACCCGGTGGTCTGGACAGTCTCAATGAGGTACCCGGCGATGACGATGCCGACCAGGGCGACGCCGCCGCCGATCAGGCCCGCCGCCCAAGACATTGAGATGGGGACGAGTGCGACGAGGATGACCAGGGCGTAGGCGAGGGTGACCGGGTTGTCCTCCTCCACGGACTGCCAAGACACGAATCCGACAACACCGGCCATGCTGGCCGACCAGATCCATGGCAGCGCTGCCGGTGGGATGGCGCGACGGCCCGCTACTTGCGCAACCACGAGCACGGCGAGAGCAAACATGGCCCCGGCGATATCGGAGACGAAGGATATCTGCGGGGCTGTGAAAACCAGGATGAGGGTGAGCACGATGGCGACGACGCCGCTCAAAGTGAGGGCGATGGGGATCGTCTGGTAGGCGCTCTCCAGCCGCAGTCGCGACGCCGGGTCGCTCAGTTGGCGCAGCTCATTTGCGGGTTGGGTCACGTTGACCTCCTCCGGGTCGAAATCTGCGCGTAGGTGCGCGAGGCGATGCGGTTGGACTGGCCGTGGCCAGGGCACCAATCGGCCGGCCGTGAGGCCGAGGTAGACCAGAGTGTTGATGCCGACGAAGATCACGAAGATGAGAAAGCCTGAAGAATCCAGCAGGCTTTCGGGAAGCAGAAGACCGGTCGGCGTCATGTGGCCGCCCCTTGCCCCACGTGATTCCATCGCGCCTCACGGTTGGCGCCGATGCGCCACAGGCTGTTGACGAAGACGGCCTGAAGAAACAGGTCATAGGCGAGTTCCGGGAACAGCGTGACGGCGAGCAAGCGCGCGCGCCACCCACCTCGCCAGGCCGTCACGACCCGTTCCAGCCAGAAGACCGAGCCGACGGCGAGCCAGAACGGGAACCAGACCCACTGGTCTAGCGCCAACGCAGTAATTCCCATCAGGGTCAAGGCGCTGACCAGCGCGACGGTGCCGTACCCGATGCCGAATTGTTGCCCCCAGTAGCGCAAGGTCGCCGCCCGGAATCCGTAGGCGCCAAGGTTCTCCAGCGCCCCGCGCTGCCAACGCTGTCGCTGACGCCACAGATCGCCCCAGGTGGGCATGAGTTCCGTCGTGACTGTGCACTCACGGGGGGACAGCATCGGAGCCCCGAGAACCTTCAGGGCCAGCGTCAGTTCATTGTCCTCGGTAAGCGCTGCGGTGTCGTAAACCTGGCCGGGGAGCCCGGGCAGGAAGACACCGCGTGCGGCCGCCACGTCGAGCAGCAGCGTGGCACGGAACATCGACGCGGTACCAGTGAGCACGAAGACACGGCCGCGACGCTGGCGAATCTGTGTCCCGTACCGCGTGTACTCATTCCGCTGGAATTGTCCGAGCACCCCGTGCCCGGCCTCACCGGAGAACAAGCCCCCGACGGCGCCAAGTTCGGTGTCGCCCTCGAGGCTTTGCGCCCCGACGGCGATGAAGTCCTCGCCGAGGGTGGTGTCGGCGTCCATTACAAGCACGAGGTCCTCGCGGCCCATCACCGGCAGCAGACGGTCGAGGGCCTGGTTCAGGGCCCCGCCCTTCTTCTCGGTGTTGTTCGTGGTCTCGAACACCTCGTGGCCGTGACCGCCCGCGATCTCGGCCGTGCCATCAGTGCAGTTGTCTGCGATGACGATGACGCGGTCCGGCTTGCGCGACTGGTTCTCCAAGGCCTCCAGGGTGGCGCCCAGGCGGTCTTGCTCGTTGTGCGCGGGGATGAGGACGGTGACGCGTAGTCGACGACCCGACACGGGAGGTGGCTCATCGCCGCGCAGCATTTCGAGGTACCGACGGTTCGGGCTCAACGCCGACAGCGTGGACAGCGCCTCCAGCACGATCGTGATGACGACGATGGCGCCGAGAGCCAGCAGGACGCCCGTGATGACCTGGCTGGGGGGTTGGGTGTCGGACACCAGGATGGACCACGGACCTATCT
>JAYNIC010000026.1:0-1384 GCA_038108715.1 Candidatus Nanopelagicales bacterium
CCTCATCTGCAGGCGCTCCCGCAGCCTTCTTAGCCGCAGGAACGGATGCGGCGGCCTTCTCCTTCGCCGCGCGCTTCGTGGCGCCCGTGGCCTCGGCGACGACCTGCTCGGCCAGCGGCTCGACGAGTTCGATCACGGCCATGGGGGCGTTGTCACCCTTGCGCGGACCGAGCTTGACGATGCGGGTGTAGCCGCCGTGGCGGTTCTCGTAGCGCGGACCGATCTCGGTGAAGAGAACGTGAACGACGCCCTTGTCGCGAACGACGGTGAGAACACGGCGGCGGGCGGCCAGATCACCACGCTTGGCGAAGGTGATCAGACGCTCGGCCAAGGGCCGCAGGCGCTTGGCCTTCGCCTCGGTGGTCGTGATGCGGCCATGCTCGAACAGCGCCGTCGCCAGGTTGGCGAGCATGAGGCGCTCGTGGGCGGGACCGCCACCCAGGCGGGCACCTTTGGTAGGCGTAGGCATGATGAAGAACTCCTTGTTCGGGTGGCGTGGTTAGAGCTGTTCGTCCTCGACCAGATCCAGATCGTCGTCGTCATCTTCATCGCTGAAGTACACGGCGGCGCCGGGGTCGAATCCGGGCGGGCTGTCCTTGAGGGCAAGTCCGAGGCCGACGAGCTTGACCTTGACCTCGTCGATGGACTTGGCACCGAAGTTGCGAATATCGAGCAGGTCGGCCTCACTGCGACCGACAAGCTCGCCGACGGTGTGGATGCCCTCGCGCTTGAGGCAGTTGTACGAACGCACCGTGAGATCGAGCTGCTCGATCGGCGTCGACAGTTGCTCAGCGACGAAGGCGTCGGCCGGTGACGGGCCGATGTCGATGCCTTCAGCGTCGACGTTCAACTCTCGGGCCAGCCCGAAGAGCTCGACGAGGGTCTTGCCAGCCGAAGCCACCGCATCACGCGGAAGCATGCACGGCTTGGTCTCTACGTCGATGACGAGCTTGTCGAAGTCGGTGCGCTGCTCGACTCGAGTCGCCTCGACCTTGTAGGTGACCTTGAGAACCGGTGAGTAGATGGAGTCGACCGGGATGCGACCGATCTCCTGGCCTGGCTGCTTGTTCAATGCGGCCGAGACGTAGCCGCGGCCACGCTCGACAACGAACTCCATCTCCAACTTGCCCTTGTCGTTCAAGGTGGCGATGTGCAGGTCGGGGTTGTGAATCTCCACGCCGGCGGGAGGCGCGATGTCCGCAGCGACGACCGGGCCGGGGCCCTGCTTGCGCAGGTACATCACGACCGGCTCGTCGTGGTCGGAGGAGACCACGAGCTGCTTGATATTGAGGATGAGTTCGGTGACATCCTCCTTGACCCCCGGGATCGTAGTGAACTCGTGGAGGACGCCGTGGTTGCGATTGCTGGTGACGGGGGCGCGCGG
>JAYNIC010000026.1:1394-16265 GCA_038108715.1 Candidatus Nanopelagicales bacterium
GTGTAACCGAATCCGGGCTCGAGGGGTTCGAGGACGAACCGCGAGCGGAACTCGCTGATGGGTTCCTCGGTGAGAATGGGACGCTGCGAGATGAGCACGTGCTGTCCTTTCGGCGACGACCGCTATATGACGTCGGGATAGAGGGGAACTACTTGGAGTAGAGCTCGACGATCAACTGCTCCTGCACCGGGGTATCGATGACCTGGCGCGACGGCAGCGAGTGCACGAGGATGCGCATCTGGGAGGGAATGACCTCCAGCCACGCCGGCACCGGACGCTCGCCGATCTCGGCGTGCGCGACGACAAAGGGCGTCATCTCACGCGAGCCGGGGCGAACCTCGATGATGTCGTTGGCCTGAACGCGGTACGACGGGATGTCGACCTTGTGGCCGTTGACGGTGAAGTGACCGTGCGTGACCAACTGACGCGCCATGTCACGGGACTTGGCGAAGCCAGCGCGGTAGACGACGTTGTCGAGCCGGGACTCCAGGATGCGCATGAGGTTGTCACCGGTCTTGCCGGTGCGACGGTGCGCTTCCTCGTAGTAGTTGCGGAACTGCTTCTCGAGGACGCCGTAGATACGGGTCGCCTTCTGCTTCTCGCGAAGCTGCAACAGGTACTCGCTGTCCTTGGACCGGCCGCGACCGTGCTGGCCGGGCGGGTAGGGACGCTTCTCGAATGGGCACTTGGGGGACTCGCACTTGGCGCCCTTGAGGAAGAGTTTGGTCTTCTCTCGGCGGCAGCGCTTGCAGTCCGCGTCGGTGTAACGAGCCATGGTGTGTCAGTTCTCCGTTCTCAGACGCGGCGGCGCTTGGGCGGGCGGCACCCGTTGAAGGGGACCGGGGTGACGTCCTGGATGGAGCCCACCTCCAGGCCGGTGGCCTGGAGCGAGCGAATGGCGGTCTCGCGGCCGGAGCCGGGACCCTTGACGACCCCGTCGACCTTGCGCATGCCGTGCTCCATGGCCCGGCGCGCAGCGGCCTCGGCGGCCAACTGAGCTGCGAACGGCGTCGACTTGCGGCTGCCCTTGAACCCGACCTGTCCGGAGCTCGACCAGGCGACAACGGCGCCGGTCGGATCCGTGATGGACACGATCGTGTTGTTGAACGTGCTCTTGATGTGAGCATGCCCGTGGGCGATGTTCTTCTTTTCCTTACGGCGCACCTTCTTGGCGCCGGTCTTGCTACCACTCTTGGGAGGCATATTTCCTTCGTTCTCCTGAGGTCATCGGTCCGCTGGTCCGGGAGTAGAGCGCTCCGGCGCAGACCCGCGGACTACTACTTACCGGCCTTCTTCTTACCGGCGACGGTCTTGCGGGGACCCTTGCGGGTGCGTGCATTGGTGTGCGTGCGCTGACCGTGCACGGGCAGTCCACGACGGTGCCGGATGCCCTGGTAGCAGCCGATCTCGATCTTGCGGCGGATGTCGCCGGCAACTTCGCGACGAAGGTCGCCCTCGACCTGCAGGTTCGCCTCGATCCAATCGCGCAGGGCAACCGCCTGCTCGTCGGTGATGTCGCGAGCGCGCAGATCCGGGCTGATGCCGGTGGCCTCGAGGGCCTGGGCGGCGCGGGTGCGACCGACGCCGTAGATGTAGGTGAGCGCTACCGCCATCCGCTTGTCGCGGGGCAGGTCAACGCCAACGATGCGTGCCATGGGTGTCCTCTTCTTGTTCTTCGTGCCCAAGGTGTGGTGCGGCACCGGTCCCACCACCCGGGGTGGGTCCTCGGCCTTGAGTCCGAGGGTGGCGTCCTACAGTCCGCACGAGGCTGCTGCAGGGGTCGGGTACCGCAGTCCACGAATCGGTTGATTCGTGGTGTGCGTGGTCCGGTTGTCTCTCCGTCGCACGCGACCTCCAGGGATTAGCCCTGGCGTTGCTTGTGTCGAACGTTGTCGCAGATCACCATGACGCGTCCATGGCGACGAATCACCTTGCACTTGTCACAGATGGGCTTGACGCTGGGCTTGACCTTCACCGGAATGTCACCTCACTTGTACCTGTAGACGATGCGACCCCGGGTCAGGTCGTACGGCGACAACTCCACGACGACACGGTCGTCGGGCAGGATGCGGATGTAGTGCATGCGCATCTTCCCGCTGATGTGCGCCAGAACCTTATGGCCGTTGTCGAGTTCGACCCGGAACATGGCATTGGGAAGCGACTCGGTGATCGTGCCCTCAAGCTCGATCGCGCCGTCCTTCTTGGCCATGCTCGGCATCTACCCTTCCCTGTGGGCTCCACGCGCGCGCACGACCCCGCCGGAAAATTGAAGGCGGGGTGCGGACGAACGGGAGAGCCCGATGATCAGCCCGACAAGTGTACGGGCCGGCCCCTGAACCACCTAATCGCCCCCCGAGCGACGAGGCTCCGTCCTAAAGTCGGACGTCGTCGAGGGCCGTGAGGACCCACGGACCCTCCTCGGTCACCGCCACCGTGTGCTCCCAGTGGGCGGCCATGCCCCCGTCGCTGGCCACCACGGTCCAGTCATCGGCAAGGACCTGCACCTCGGGCGAACCCAGGATCACCATGGGCTCCACGGCGAGCGCCATGCCGGGGAGCAGCCGCGGCCCCCTGCCGGGCTTGCCGTAGTTCGGTACCGCCGGCTCCATGTGCATGCTCGAGCCGATGCCGTGCCCGACGTAGTCCTCGACGATGCCGTAGTGCGGCCCGGCAGCGCGGATGGCGGATTCCACGGCATGGCCGACGTCGGAGAGCCGCCCACCGGGCCGTGCAGCGGCCAGGCCGGCCCACAGTGCCTTCTCGGTCACCTGACTCAACGCGGCGATATCGGCGGGGACCTGACCCACCAGCACGCTGATGGCCGCGTCCCCGTGCCAGCCGTCGACGATGGCTCCGCAGTCGATCGAGACGACATCGCCTTCCTCGATCCGTCGCTCCCCGGGAATCCCGTGGACGACCTCGTCATTGACCGACACGCAGATGTGCGCAGGGAAACCGTGATAGCCGAGGAACGACGGCGTGGCCCCCGCATCGCGGATGCTCGCGGCCGCAATCTGGTCGAGCTCGGCCGTGCTCACCCCCGGGCGGACCGCTTCCGCAACGCGCTGGAGGGTCTGCGCCACCACAAGACCCGCTGCACGCATGATGTGGAGTTGATCGACTGATTTGACCTCGATGCGGTCGCGGCCGCGGAACATCTCAGGCGCCGACGGCGGCCAGGATGCGTCCGGTCACCTCGTCGACCTCACCCATGCCGTCCACCTGCACCAGCAGGCCACGCTCGGCATAGACGGCAATGAGCGGAGCGGTCTGTTCGGCGTAGACCTCGAGTCGACGCCGGATGACCTCTGCCGTGTCATCGGCGCGACCTTGATCCTGGGCCCGCTTGAGCAGTCGCTCGACGACCTCGTCAGTGTTCACCGTGAGTTCGATGGCCCGATCGATGCTCAGCCCATCGGACTGCAGCATCATGTCGAGTTCGCTGACCTGCTCAAGGGTGCGCGGATAGCCATCGAGCAGGAAGCCCGGGCGGCAGTCGTCATGGCTGATGCGATCACGAACCATGGCATTGGTCACCGAGTCCGGGACATACTCACCCGCATCCATGTAGCGCTTGGCCTCACGACCGAGGTCGGTTCCCTCGCTGACATTGGCGCGGAAGATGTCACCGGTGGAGATGTGGGGGACGCCCAACGATTTCGCGACGACGACCGCCTGGGTCCCCTTGCCCGCCCCCGGAGGTCCCATGATGATGAGCCGCATTAGCGAAGGAATCCTTCATAGTTGCGCTGCTGCAACTGCGAGTCGATCTGCTTGACCGTGTCGAGTCCGACGCCCACAACGATGAGCAGGCTGATTCCGCCGAAGACGAACTGATCGCCAATGCCGAGCAGGTTGAAGGCAAAGACCGGCAGCACGGCGATGAGGCCGAGGTAGACCGATCCTGGAGCCGTCAAGCGATTGAGGACGTAGGCGAGGTACTCCGCGGTCGGCTTGCCAGCGCGGATGCCCGGGATGAAGCCGCCGTACTTCTTCATGTTGTCTGCTACGTCGACCGGGTTGAAGGTGATCGAGACGTAGAAATAGGTGAAGAAGACCGTCAGGGTGAAGAAGAGCAGCAGGTACCAGGTCGAGGTGCCGGTCGACAGGTTGGTCGCAATCCACTGGGCCCAGTCGGCCTGACTGCCGGTCAGCTGGACCAGCAGAGTCGGCAGGAAGAGCAGCGACGAGGCGAAGATGACCGGGATCACGCCAGCCATGTTGACCTTGAGCGGAATGTACGTGGAGGTGCCGCCGTACATCTTGCGGCCCACCATCCGCTTGGCGTACTGGACCGGAATACGGCGTTGGCCCTGCTCGACGAAGACCACGAGGGTGAGGATCACCAAGGCCACCGCGAAGGTGAGGATGAGCTGGAAGGTGCCGCGTGTCACGAACACGTTGATGAACTGTGCGGGGATCGAGGCGATGATGGAGGTGAAGATCAGCAGCGACATACCGTTGCCCACACCGCGCTCGGTGATGAGTTCGCCCAGCCACATGATGACGGCCGTACCGGCGGTCATGACGATCACCATCGTGATGATGACCAGCGGGTTCTGGTTGGGGATCAGCTCCTCGTTACAGCCACTGAAGAGCTGACCCGGGGTACGCGCGAGCGACAAGATGGCGGTCGACTGCAAGATTGCCAGGCCGATGGTGAGGTAGCGCGTGTACTGAGTGATCTTGGCCTGGCCGGACTGGCCTTCCTTCTTCAGTGCCTCAAGGCGCGGGATCACCACGGTGAGCAACTGAATGATGATGCTCGAGGTGATGTACGGCATGATGCCGAGCGCAAAGACCGACAGTTGCAGGAGAGCGCCGCCACTGAAGAGGTTGATGACCGCGTAGACCGAGTTGTCCGAGGTCTGATCGATGCATCGCTGAATGGCCGAGTAGTCCACGCCCGGGGTCGGGATCACCGAGCCGATCCGGAAGATGGTGATCATCCCCAGCGTGAAGAGCAGCTTCTTGCGCAGATCCGGAGTCCGGAACGCTGCGACGAAAGCGCTGAGGTGCACGCCATACCTCCTGGGCAGGTCCGGGATGGACCGCTCGATCGTGGACGATTACGGCTCGCGAGCCTCGCAGGAGCCTAACGCAGGCCCACAACGGGACTCTCGCCGCGACCCTGGGAGTCCCCTGGGCCTCGCCTTCGGACTAGACCTTCTCGATGCTCCCGCCCGCGGCGGCGATCTTGCTCTGCGCCGAGGCCGAGAATGCGTTCGCCTGCACCTGGATTGCCACGGAGATGTCCCCCTGGCCCAGCACCTTCACGGGCTGACCCTTGCGCACGGCACCGGCTGCCACGAGGTCGGCCACGCTGATGTTGCCCCCCTTGGGGAACAGCCGCTGCAGGGCAGCGACGTTGACGACCTGGTAGGTGACCTCGTTGGGGTTCGTGAACCCCTTCAACTTCGGCAGGCGCATGTGCAGCGGCATCTGGCCGCCCTCGAAGCTCGCCGGCACGGTGTTCCGGGCCTTCGTGCCCTTGGTGCCGCGGCCAGCAGTCTTGCCCTTGGACGCCTCGCCTCGGCCCTTGCGGGTCTTGGGCGTCTTGGCGCCGGGCGCCGGGCGCAGGTGATGAACCTTGAGCGCCATGTCAGTCGACCTCCTCGACATCAACCAAATGCGAGACGGTCTTGATCATCCCGCGGATTTCCGGGCGGTCTTCCTTGACCACCATGTCACCGATGCGCTTGAGACCGAGCGAGCGCAAGGTGTTGCGCTGGCTCGAGGTCCCACCGATCGGAGACTTCTTTTGCGTTACCTGCAGTCGAACGCTCATGAAGCACCTGCCGCGCGTGCGCGGAGCAGAGCCGCCGGGGCGACGTCCTCCAGGGGAAGGCCACGGCGAGCGGCGACCTCTTCGGGGCGCTCAAGCCCACGAAGGGCGGCCACGGTGGCGTGGACGATATTGATGGCGTTGTCGGAGCCCAGGGACTTGGACAGCACGTCGTGCACACCGGCGCACTCCAGCACCGCGCGCACCGGACCGCCGGCGATGACGCCGGTACCGGGAGCGGCCGGACGCAGCAGAACCACGCCTGCCGCCGCCTCACCGGTCACCGGATGGGGGATGGTGCCCTGAATGCGGGGGACCTTGAAGAAGTGCTTCTTGGCCTCCTCGACGCCCTTGGCGATCGCGGCAGGCACCTCCTTGGCCTTGCCGTATCCCACGCCGACGGTGCCGTCGCCGTCACCCACGACCACGAGGGCCGTGAAGCTGAAGCGGCGGCCACCCTTGACCACCTTGGCGACGCGATTGATCGTCACCACGCGCTCGAGGAAAGCAGACTTCTCCTCGCGCGGTGCACGGTCGCGTCGGTCGCGTCGGTCGCCGGAGCGGCCACCGCGATCAGCGGTTGCGGAGCCGGTCGACCGGCGATCCGTTGTCGTCATTAATTCTCAACCTCTCCTGCGACCGTCAGAACTCAAGGCCGCCCTCGCGGGCGCCCTCCGCTAGGGCCGCGACGCGACCATGGAACTTGTTGCCACCGCGGTCGAAGACCACGGTGTCGATGCCGGCCTTCTTGGCGCGGTCGGCGACCAACTCGCCAACGCGTCGCGCCTGGGCGGTCTTGTCCGACCCGCCGCCGCGCACGTCGGCCTCCATCGTGGATGCCGAGGCGATGGTGCGGCGTGCATCGTCGTCGATGACCTGAGCCACCACATGACGAGCGGAACGGGTGACCACCAGACGGGGCCGTGCCGCCGTGCCGGCGACCTTCTTGCGAACGCGCAGATGACGGCGATCCCGTGCGGTGCGCTTGGGATTGCCCGATCCGATCTTCGGGGCGATGGAGCTCACTTCTTGCCCGCCTTTCCGGCCTTGCGCCGCACGACCTCGTTCTCATAGCGCACGCCCTTGCCCTTGAACGGCTCCGGCTTGCGCAGCTTGCGGATATTGGCCGCGACCTCGCCCACCTGCTGCTTGTCGATGCCGATGACCTTGAACTTGGTCGGCGACTCGACCGCGAAGGAGATTCCGTCGGGTGCGGGGAACACAATGGGATGGCTGTAGCCGAGCGCAAACTCCAAGGCGTTGCCTTTCGCCTGCACGCGGTAGCCGGTGCCAACGATTTCCAGGCCCTTCTCGTAACCCTCGGTCACGCCGGTCACCATGTTGGCGATGAGCGTGCGGGTCAGGCCGTGGCGCGCGCGGGATTCGCGCTCGTCATTCGGGCGCTCGACGACGATCGATCCGTCGTCACCCTTGCTCACAGAGATGGGATCGACAACGTTGTGGGACAGGGTGCCCTTCGGGCCCTTGACCGTCACCAGGTCATCGCTGATGGTGACCTCGACGCCCGAGGGCACCACAACAGGGAGACGTCCAATACGTGACATGTTCGGCCCCTCACCAGACGTAGGCGAGGACTTCCCCACCCACGCCCTTCTGTGCGGCCTGACGGTCAGTCAGGAGTCCGGACGACGTCGACAAGATCGCAACACCAAGGCCACCGAGGACCTTGGGCAACGCGGTGCTCTTGGCGTAGACGCGCAAGCCGGGCTTGGAGACACGTCGCAGCCCCGCGATAGAACGCTCGCGGCTCGGGCCGTACTTCAGCTCCAACACGAGGTTCTTGCCCACCGGGGCTTCCTCCTCGTGCCAACCGCCGATGTAGCCCTCCTGCTTGAGGATCTCAGCGATACCCACCTTGATCTTGGAGTGCGGCATCGCCACAGTCTCGTGGTACGCCGAATTGGCGTTCCGCAGACGCGCGAGCATGTCTGCGATGGGGTCGGTCATGGTCATGGCCATCGGGCCTTTCTCACCGTGGTATCCCCGCGGGGACCTTCGGCGTCGTGGTTTACCAGCTGCTCTTGGTGATTCCGGGAAGCTGACCTGCGTGCGCCATCTCGCGCACGCAGATACGGCACAGGCCGAACTTGCGGTACACCGAGTGGGGCCGGCCGCATCGGGTGCAGCGCGTGTAGGCGCGCACCGCGTACTTGGGCTTGCGCTTGCTCTTGGCGATCAGTGCCTTCTTGGCCACGGTCACATCTCCTTGAAGGGGAAACCGAGGAGACGAAGCAGGGCACGTCCCTCCTCGTCATTCTCGGCGGTGGTCACCACGGTGATGTCCATGCCCCGCACACGATCGATCTTGTCCTGGTCAATCTCAGGGAACATCGACTGCTCCGAGAGACCGAAGGTGAAATTGCCGCGGCCGTCGAACTGCTTGGGCGACAGGCCACGGAAGTCGCGGATGCGGGGCAGCGCCACCGACAGCAAACGGTCGAGGAACTCCCACATGCGATCGCCCCGCAGCGTCACGTGCGCGCCGATCGGCATGCCCTCGCGCAGCTTGAACTGAGCGATGGACTTGCGGGCCTTGGTGACCTGCGGCCGCTGACCGGTGATCTCGGCCAGGTCGCGAATCGCACCCTCAATCAACTTCGAGTCTCGGGCGGCCTCGCCAACACCCATGTTGACGACGACCTTGGTGACACCCGGGACCTGCATGATGTTCGCGATGTCGAACTCATCACGCAGTGCCGGAATCACCTCCGCGCGATAGCGGGACTTCAAGCGCGGCATATCGCGCTCAGTGCTCGTGGCAGTCATCAGATTTCCTTACCGGTTCGCTTCGAGATACGGACGCTGCGCTCAGCCTCGTAGGTGCTGCCGTCGGGGCGACGCTTCTCGACCTTCTCCTTGCGGAAGCCAACGCGGGTCGGACGATCATCCTCGGGGTCGACCACCATCACGTTGCTCACGTGAATCGGGGCTTCCTGGGTGATGATGCCACCGGTCTTGGCACCGCGGTTGTTTTGGCCGACCTTGGTGTGCTTCTTGATCCGGTTGACGCCCTCGACGATGACGCGATCAGACTCGGGGTACACCTCGATGACCTTGCCCGTGAGACCGCGGTCCTTGCCGCTGATGACCTGGACCAGGTCGCCCTTGCGTACGAACAGGCTTGCCATGTCAGAGCACCTCCGGCGCCAGCGAAATGATCTTCATGAAGCGCTTCTCACGCAGTTCGCGGCCGACCGGACCGAAGATGCGGGTCCCGCGGGGCTCACCATCACCCTTGAGGATGACGGCAGCGTTCTCATCGAACTTGATGTAGGAGCCGTCAGGGCGACGGTGCTCCTTGCGCGTGCGGACGACGACGGCCTTGACGACCTCGCCCTTCTTGACGTTGCCACCGGGGATCGCGTCCTTCACCGTTGCCACGATGATGTCGCCGATGCCGGCGTACCGACGGCCGGAACCGCCGAGCACGCGAATGCACAGCAACTCCTTGGCACCGGTGTTGTCGGCCACCCGGAGGCGGGACTCTTGCTGGATCACGTCGTCTCCCCTACTTCGCCTTCTCGAGGATCTCGACGACGCGCCAGCGCTTGGTAGCCGACAGGGGTCGAGTTTCCATCAGCAGCACGCGGTCACCGACGCCGCAGGAATTCTGCTCGTCGTGTGCCTTGAGCTTGCTCGTGCGCCGCACAACCTTGCCGTACAGCGGGTGCTTGAAACGGTCCTCGACGGCCACGACGACGGTCTTGTCCATCTTGTCGCTGACCACGAGGCCCTCTCGGACCTTGCGCGCTGCGCGTTCCACAGTGCTCACATTCACCTTCTCGTCGCTCATGCCGCACCGCCGGTGATCCCGAGCTCGCGCTCACGCATGATCGTGTAGAGGCGGGCGATGTCTTTGCGCACGGCGCGCAGACGGCCGTGGTTCTCCAGCTGGCCCGTGGCACCTTGGAAGCGGAGGTTGAACAGCTCCTCCTTCGCCTCGCGCAGACGCGTGAGGAGCTCCTCGTCGGTGAGACCGCGGAATTCCTGCGGTGATGTTCCGGCAGCCATCAGACCTCCGCAATGTCGTCGCGGCGCACGATGCGGCACTTCATGGGCAGCTTGTGCATTGCCCGGGTCAGTGCCTGCAGCGCGACCTTCTCGTTGGGGTACGCCAGCTCGAACATCACGCGTCCGGGCTTGACGTTGGCCACCCACCACTCCGGGGAACCCTTTCCCGAACCCATGCGGGTCTCGGCAGGCTTCTTCGTCAGCGGGCGGTCGGGGTAGATGTTGATCCAGACCTTGCCGCCGCGCCTGATGTGGCGCGTCATGGCGATACGCGCGGCTTCGATCTGACGGTTTGTCACGTACGCCGGCTCGACGGCCTGCAGGCCGTAGTCGCCGAACGTGACCTGGGTGCCACCCTTGGCAGCACCCGTGCGCTTGGGGTGGTGCTGCTTGCGGTGCTTGACCCGACGGGGAATCAGCATGATCAGACCTCGCCCTCGGTTGCTGCGGGTGCGGGCGCCTCGGCGACCGGAGCCACCTCGACAACCTCGTCCTCACGACGCGATGCCCGGCGCGGGCGCTCAGGGCGACGGTTGCCCTGACCGAGACGAGCAGCCGCGGCGGCCGCCTCGCGCTCCGCGCGGGTGGTCGGAGCATCGCCCTTGTAGATCCAGACCTTGACCCCGATACGACCGAACGTCGTACGCGCCTCATAGAAGCCGTAGTCGATGTCGGCGCGAAGGGTGTGCAGGGGTACGCGACCCTCACGGTAGAACTCCGTACGGCTCATTTCGGCGCCACCGAGGCGGCCGGAGACCTGAACTCGAATGCCCTTGGCGCCAGCCTTCATGGTGCTCTGCATGCCCTTGCGCATGGCGCGACGGAACGACACGCGGCTGCTCAACTGCTCGGCGATGCCCTGGGCGACCAGCTGCGCGTCCATCTCAGGGTTCTTGACCTCGAGGATGTTCAGCTGCACCTGCTTGCCCGTGAGCTTCTCCAGGTCGGCGCGAATGCGGTCTGCCTCGGCGCCACGGCGACCGATGACGATGCCAGGGCGAGCGGTATGGATGTCGACACGGACGCGGTCGCGCGTGCGCTCGATCTCGACCTTGCTGATACCGGCCCGCTCCATGCCCGTAGAGAGCAGCTTGCGGATGGCGACGTCCTCCTGGACGTAGTCGCGGTAGCGCTGACCCGGCTTGGACGAGTCAGCGAACCAGCGCGACGTGAAGTCCGTCGTCACACCCAGCCGGAAGCCGTGCGGATTGACCTTTTGACCCATGTCAGGCCCCCTTCTTCCGGCCCTTGCCGGCGCTAGCCGGCTCGCGGTCCTCGACCGACTCCAGGACCACGGTGATGTGGCTGGTGCGCTTGCGGATCCGGTAGGCGCGGCCCTGGGCACGCGGCCGGAAACGCTTCATCGTGGGGCCCTCGTCGACGAACGCTTCGGCGACAACCAACGACTCAGCATTGAGGTTGTGGTTGTTCGTCGCGTTGGCGATCGCGCTGTCGAGAACCTTGCCGACCGGCACGCTGGCATCCTGCGGAGCGAAACGCAGCACCGCCTGGGCGTCGGCCGCCGGCAGACCTCGGATGAGGTCGACGACACGCCGCGCCTTCATGGGCGTGACACGGACGAACCGCGCCTGGGCCCTGGCTTCCATCGCTATCCCCTTGCTTCTCGTGGTGCTCTCGTACCGGTGGACTACTTGCGCTTTGCTTTGCGGTCTTCTTTGACGTGACCCTTGAAGGTCCGCGTCGGGGCGAACTCGCCGAGCTTGTGCCCGACCATGTTCTCGGTGATGAAGACCGGGACGTGCTTGCGTCCGTCGTGGACGGCGATGGTGTGCCCCAGCATTGCGGGCACGATCATCGACCGACGAGACCAGGTCTTAATGACCTGCTGGCTCTTGGCCTCGTTGGCGGCGTCCACCTTCTTGATCAGGTGGTCGTCCACGAACGGACCCTTCTTAAGGCTCCTGGGCACAGTCGTCTCCTAGCGCTTCTTGCCGGTCTTGCGTCGACGGACGATGAACTTGTCGCTGGCCTTCTTGGCCTTGCGGGTGCGGCCCTCGGGTTTGCCCGCCGGGTTGACCGGATGCCGGCCGCCGGAGGTCTTGCCCTCGCCGCCGCCGTGCGGGTGGTCGACCGGGTTCATGGCGACGCCTCGGACCGTCGGACGACGACCCTTCCAGCGCATGCGCCCGGCCTTGCCCCAGTTGATGTTGGACTGCTCGGCGTTGCCGACCTCGCCGATCGTGGCGCGTGAGCGCAGATCGACGTTGCGGATTTCGCCGGACGGCATACGCAACTGGGCGTAGGGACCATCCTTAGCGACGAGCTGGACGCTTGAGCCAGCCGCGCGCGCGATCTTGGCGCCACCGCCGGGGCGGATCTCCACAGCGTGGATCACGGTGCCGACCGGGATATTGCGCAGGGGCAGGTTGTTGCCGGGCTTGATGTCCGCGGCCGGTCCCGTCTCCACGACGTCACCCTGACCGAGCTTGTTCGGCGCGAGGATGTAGCGCTTCTCGCCGTCGGCGTAGTGCAGCAGGGCGATACGCGCCGTGCGATTGGGGTCGTACTCGATGTGCGCGACCTTGGCCGGCACGCCGTCCTTGTCGCCGCGGCGGAAATCGATGACGCGGTAGGCGCGCTTGTGGCCACCGCCCTGGTGACGGGTCGTGATCCGACCCTGGTTGTTGCGGCCGCCCTTGTTGGGCAACGGCTCAACCAGTGACTTCTCCGGCGTCGACCGCGTGACCTCAACGAAGTCGGCCACGCTCGAGCCACGACGGCCAGGCGTCGTCGGCTTGTACTTGCGGATACCCATGGTGTTCGTCCCTTGCCCTAGCTAACCGGTCCACCGAAGATGTCGATGCGGTCGCCCTGCGCCACGGACACGATGGCCCGCTTGGTCGCATTGCGACGGCCCCATCCGCGTCGGGTGCGGATGCGCTTGCCTTCACGGTTCTGCGTGTTTACTGCGGTCACGCGAACGCCGAAGACCTGCTCGACGGCAATCTTGATCTGTGTCTTGTTGGCGTCCGGAGCGACGATGAACGTGTACTTGTTCTCGTCGAGGAGGCCGTAGCTCTTCTCGGAAATGACCGGAGCGAGCAGGACGTCACGCGGATCGTCGATCGTCATGCCGACACCTCCGATTCACTCGCGACAGCCTTGGCGCCTCGACCCTTGACGGGGCCAGCGATGAAGGCGTCGTACGACTCCTGGGTGAAGACGACGTCGTCACTGATGAGCACGTCGTACGTGTTGAGTTGATCGGGGGCGATAACGCTCACCGACTGCAGGTTGCGCACGCTCAGCCACGCGACGTCTTCCTCGCGGGTCAGCACGACGAGCACATTGGGGCGCTCGGTGATTTTGAGCAGGAACTCCTGCGCCGACTTGGTCGAGGGGGTGTCACCGTCGACGATGCCGCTGACGATGTGGACACGACCTTCGCGAGCCCGGTCCGACAGGGCGCCGCGCAGAGCAGCAACCTTCATCTTCTTGGGTGTGCGCTGGTCGTACGAGCGCGGCGTAGGTCCGTGCACGACGCCGCCGCCAGCGAACTGCGGAGCGCGGGTCGAACCCTGACGGGCGCGGCCCGTGCCCTTCTGCTTGTAGGGCTTGCGTCCACCGCCGCGAACCTCACCGCGGGACTTGGTGTCGTGGGTGCCCTGACGCGCAGCGGCGAGCTGGGCGACGACGACCTGGTGAATCAGCGGGACGTTCACCTGAACGTCGAAGATCTCGGCGGGCAGATCCACCGAGCCGGCAGACTTGCCGGTGGGGCTCTGGATGTCTACGGAGGTCATGCGGTCACCGCCTTGGCTGTCGAGCGGAGGAAGACAACGCCGCCCTTGGGGCCGGGGACGGCACCCTTGATGAGGATCAGGCCGCGCTCAGCATCGACCGCGTGAACCTTCAGGCCCTGCGTGGTCTGACGAACCGTGCCCATGCGGCCAGCCATACGCAGGCCCTTGAAGACCCGGGCCGGAGTCGCGCAGGCGCCGATCGAGCCGGGCTTGCGGTGGTTGCGGTGCGCGCCGTGCGATGCGCTCACGCCGGAGAAACCATGACGCTTCATCGTGCCGGCAAAACCCTTGCCCTTCGTGGTGCCGGTGATGTCCACAACATCGCCCGCTTCGAAGGTATCGGCGCCGACCTCCTGGCCGAGGGTGTAGTCGCCCGCGTCCAGGGTGCGCAGCTCCACTAGATGGCGACGCGGAGCCACACCGGCCTTGGCGAAGTGGCCGGCGTCAGGCTTGTTGACCCGACGCGGATCGACCGCACCAAAACCGAGCTGAACCGCGGAGTAGCCGTCGGTGTCGGGCGTGCGCACCTGCGTCACCACGCAGGGGCCCGCCTTGACCACGGTCACGGGAACAACGCGGTTGTTCTCGTCCCATACCTGGGTCATGCCGAGCTTCTCGCCCAGCACTCCCTTGACTGTCCTGTCCATTCGTCGCGTCCTAGAGCTTGATCTCGATGTCGACGCCGGCCGGGAGATCCAGGCGCATCAGCGAATCGACGGTCTTGGGCGTGGGGTCAAGGATGTCGATGAGGCGCTTGTGGGTGCGCATCTCGAAGTGCTCCCGACTGTCCTTGTACTTGTGCGGCGACCGGATGACGCAATACACGTTCTTCTCGGTCGGCAGCGGCACCGGTCCTGCAACCTGCGCGCCAGTACGGGTCACCGTGTCGACGATCTTGCGCGCCGATGAATCGATGACCTCATGGTCGTAGGCCTTCAGCCGGATTCGGATCTTTTGTCCCGCCATGGTGGCTTCGCCTGTCCTTCGTCTCAGTACCGCTGTCTTGGGGGTGGTTGCGGGGGAGGTGCTAGGCACCTCCCCCGAACCGGAACTACTTGAGAATCTTGGTGACGCGACCCGCGCCGACCGTGCGGCCACCCTCGCGGATAGCGAAGCGGAGGCCGTCCTCCATGGCGATCGGCTGGATGAGATCGACCTTCATCTCAGTGTTGTCGCCGGGCATCACCATGTCCTTGCCCTCGGGCAGGTGCACGACGCCGGTCACGTCCGTGGTCCGGAAGTAGAACTGCGGACGGTAGTTGGTGAAGAACGGCGTGTGACGGCCGCCCT
>JAYNIC010000027.1:0-7844 GCA_038108715.1 Candidatus Nanopelagicales bacterium
CGTCATGCTCGGCTCGGACTATCCCTACCCGCTTGGTGAGCGCCCCGTCGGCAACGTCGTTCGTTCATCAGACTTCCTCAGCGACGACGAACGAGATGCAATCCTCGGCAATAACGCCAACCGGTTCCTGGCACTCGACCCCACCAGCGGAGGCCACCATGAGTGATCGCGTTGTCATCGTCGGAGCAGGGCTTACCGGCTCGCTGCTTGCCGCCATGCTCGGCCGCCGCGGGGTTCCGGTCGACGTCTACGAGCGTCGCCCAGACCCACGACTCACCGGCGCCGAGCGGGGTCGCAGCATCAACCTCGCCATTTCGACACGTGGACTCACCGCACTTCGCGAGGTCGGACTCGAAGAGCTCGCGCTGCAACGCGGACTACCCATGAACGGCCGCATGATCCATAGCGCCGACGGCACCACGGAATTCCAGCGGTACAGCGCGGATGGCGAGCGCAGCATCCAGTCCATCAGTCGAGGCGAGCTGAACGCCGTGCTCCTCGACGCGGCCGAGGCGCAGCCGAGCGTGTCCCTGTACTTCGACCACCGACTCACGCGACTCGACCTGGACACCTCAACCCTGGCCTTCCAAAGCGGCGAGGAGGTCACGGAGATCAGTGCCGCCGCCATCATCGGTGCCGACGGTTCCTTCAGCGTCGTGCGGCGCGCGCTTCAGTCGACGGTCGGCTTCGACTACTCGCAGGACTACCTCAGCCACAGTTACAAGGAACTCACCATCCCACCGGTCGATGGCGACTACCCCATGGATCCGGGTGCACTGCACATCTGGCCGCGGGGTGCATCGATGATGATCGCCCTACCCAATCTCGACAAGACCTTCACCGCGACGCTCTTTTGGCCGCGGACCGGACCGGGCTCCTTCGAGGAGATCGCCACCCCCCAACAGGCACGCCGCTACTTCGACGACAACTACCCCGACGCCTCCGAGCTGATGCCCGACCTCGAGGAGGACTATCGCCTGAACCCGGTCGGGTCGCTCCTCACCGTGCGCTGCCAGCCCTGGAATACCGGCACCGTGGGACTCATCGGTGACGCCGCGCACGCGATCTGCCCCTTCTACGGCCAGGGGGCCAACGCAGGCTTCGAGGACTGCGTCGAACTCATGCGACAGTGGGATCTCCACCTTGGTTCCTGGGCCCCGGCTCTCGCGGAGTATGCGCGGGTCCGCAAACCACACGGGGACGCCATCGCCGATCTCGCCCTGCACAACTTCATCGAGATGCGGGACTCCGTGAACTCCCCGATCTACAAGGCCACACATCGAGCCGAGCATTTGCTCCATCGCGTTCTCGGGGACCGATACCGAACCCGCTACGAGATGGTGTCGTTCAGTACGACGCCGTACGCCGACATCGAGCCGACGGTACGTCGTCAACGCAGAATCGCCGGAGTGGTCGCCGCCGGCGCAGCTGCCGCGGTCGCGGCGATCGGGCTGGCAGCGGGACGTTCCTAGCTTGCCGGCCGCATCGCCGCCTCAGCGTCGAAGCTATAGCCGAAGCCTTTGCGGGTCACGATGCACTCGCCGATGCCGGTCGGCTCCAGCAGCACCCGTAGGCGCCGGACGTATTCGGTCACCGAGCCCTCGGTTCGCCACGTTGACCCCCAGACCGCGCGGAGCAACTCCGGTCGCGAGAACACCACGTCCGGGTGGCTCGCCAGGTGTCGCAGCAGCACGTACTCCCGGGCGGACATGAGAACCCGGTTGCCATCCACAAGGACCTGCTTGCGAACGCCGTCGATGAACAGGCGGCCGATGTCCACCTCGGTTGACGACACAGCGACGACCGACGGACCAGTGTCACGGAGAACCAGGTCGAAGGTAGCCGCCTCTTCTGGCGGAAGCGACTCACGTCGTTCCACCGCGAACCCGGCAGAACTCAGTAGATCTGCGGCCACTGAGAGCGCCCGGGAATTGTGATTCGACTCAACGACGACAACTCGCGTTGTCGCGTTCTCTGAACCATTCGACCGTGCTGACTCCCCCATGGACCCCCGATCCATTCGACCCTTGGGCCGTCTTCGCACATGGTGGCATACCAGGAGGGGTCCTGTTAAGAAGGGGCGCCGAACTGTCCCAATCGCTCGGTTCCGTGCCGCAACTCCTCTGCCGCATCGGCGGAGTAGCCGGTGTCGGACACCCAGCGAAGGGCGTCAAACGGGCAGACCTCAACGCAGATGCCGCAGTACATGCACAGACCCCAGTCGATGGTGAAGCGATCGAGGATCGCAACCGTGCGCGGCCGACGAGCCCCCGGCTCGGTGACCTCCTCGGTGTGGCTGTCGATCTCGATGCACCAGTCCGGGCACTCGCGCACGCACAGCATGCAGGAGGTGCAGGCTCCCGCATCCAACGCGATCGCACCGTGGGGTTCGCTCATCACCGCTCCCCATCGTCGTCGGGTACGCCGTGCGGACGTGGTGCGCGCCTCGCCCGTCGCCCCGGCTCGGGTTTGGCGCCCGGCCACGAGCGCTCGCGCCGGGCCTCGAGGACGACGTCCTTGCGCAAGGGGTGATCGACCGGCACGTCGGCCAAGAGCAACCGCTCCGGCCGAGGGTGGCCTACGAGCGTGACACCGAACATCTCAGCGATCTCGCGCTCGTGCCAGTCCGCAGCGGGCAGCAACTCGACCAGGCTGTCCAGGTGCGGCGCCCCGCGGTCAATTCGCGTGTGCGCGAAGACACCCGATGAGTTTGCGTCAACGAGGTGAATGACGACCTCGATCTCACCCTCGTCTATCCGGTCCACGGCGGTCAGCAGGTCCAAGGAGGTGTAGCCGTCGGCCATGAGTCCCGCGACCCCGGTGGCCCAGTCCGTCAATCGGTCACCGGGAGGCGACGACGCCATCATCGAGCAGCCGCCACTTCGGCGAGCGCAGCCACGAGGGCATCGGGCCGCGGCGGGCAGCCAGGCACGTAGTGCTGCACCGGAAGCATGTCCGCAATGCCGGGCGTCACGGCGTAGGAGTCCCAGTAGGGGCCTCCGGAGGTGCTACAGGCGCCGAAGGCCATGGCGTACCGCGGCTCGGGAAGTTCCGCCCACGCCGACTCAATCTGCCCGTGGAGGGCGTTGGTCACCGTCCCGGAGATGACCAGCACATGGGCCCGAGCTGGCTCAGCGACTTCATCGGTCGGGATCAGCAGGCCCCGCGCGACCGCCGAGGCGAACTCAACCGCGCAACATGCCAGGCCCAGATCCCGGACATGGATCCGCACACTCGGATCGGTCGCCAGCGCGTAGTCCACCCCCGAAGGCTACCGACGTTCCGATGGTGGGGACCTGCACGGACAATTCCGCACTCTGGGTGGACAATGGGCCGTGGCCCCGGGCCCAATCGACCGAAGAGGTGCGCGTGACATCGACAGCCAAGACCGTCGTCCCCCTCGGCCATGTGGTGATTCGCTTCGCCGGTGATTCCGGAGATGGCATGCAACTGACCGGTGACCGGTTCACCTCCGAGACGGCCGGTCTTGGCAATGACCTGTCCACGCTGCCGGACTTCCCCGCCGAGATCCGCGCCCCCGCCGGCACCCTGGCCGGCGTATCGGCCTTCCAACTGCACTTTGCCGATCACGACATCATGACGCCGGGCGACCGACCGGACGTCCTCGTCGCGATGAACCCTGCCGCGCTCAAGGCCAACCTGAAGGACCTGCGTCCCGGATTTGACCTCATCGTCAACACCGACGAGTTCACCAAGCGCAATCTTGAGAAGGTCGGCTACGGCACAAATCCCCTCGAGGATGGCTCACTCGATCAATACGCCGTCCACGACATCGCGCTCACCTCCATGACCCTGGAGGCACTCGCCGACTTCGACGTGTCCAAGAAGGAGGCCGAGCGCGCGAAGAACATGTTTGCCCTTGGCCTGCTGTGCTGGCTGTACAGCCGGCCCACCGAGGGCACGCTGGAGTTCCTGCGCTCGAAGTTCGCCAAAAAGCCCCAGATCATGGCCGCCAACATCGCGGCGTTCGAAGCCGGTTGGTCCTTCGGCGAGACCACCGAGAGTTTCTCGGTACGGTACGAGGTCAAGCAGGCCCCCATGGTGCCCGGGACCTCCCGCAACATCACCGGCAATCCCGCTCTGGCCTACGGGCTGATCGCGGCATCTCGCCAGTCGGGCCTACCCCTCTTCCTCGGCTCCTACCCCATCACTCCCGCGTCCGACATCCTGCATGAACTGAGCAAGCACAAGGACTTCGGTGTCGTCACGGTCCAGGCCGAGGACGAGATTGCCGGCGTGACCGCCGCCCTTGGCGCGTCGTACGCCGGATCCCTCGGTGTCACGACAACCTCCGGTCCCGGCGTCGCGCTGAAGTCCGAGGCGATCGGTCTCGCGGTCTCACTGGAGTTGCCCCTGGTGATTGTCGACGTGCAACGTGGCGGCCCATCGACGGGACTGCCCACCAAGACCGAGCAGGCCGACCTGCTCCAGGCGATGTTCGGTCGCAACGGTGAAGCCCCGGTCCCCATCGTGGCGCCGCAGTCCCCCGGTGACTGCTTCAACGCTGCCCTCGAGGCCGCGCGTATCGCCATCACCTACCGCACGCCGGTCTTCCTGCTGTCGGACGGATACCTGGCCAACGGCTCCGAGCCGTGGCGGGTGCCCGAGGTCAGCGCGCTGCCCCGCATCGACCCGGACTTTGCCACCGAGACCAACCACGACGGCGAGTTTTGGCCCTACCTCCGCAACCCGGAGACCCTGGCCCGGCCATGGGCACTACCAGGAACTCCCGGGCTCGAGCATCGGATTGGGGGGCTGGAAAAGGCTGATGGCAGCGGCGACATCTCCTACGACCCAGAGAACCACGACCGCATGGTGCGGATTCGCCAGGCCAAGGTCGATGCCATCGCCGCCACTATCCCGCCCGTGGAGGTCGACGACCCGTCGGGCAACGCCCGGGTGCTCATCCTCGGGTGGGGATCGACGTACGGACCGATTGGCGCCGCCTGCCGGGCGGTGCGATCAGAGGGTTTGGAGGTGGCACAGGCTCATCTTCGTTATCTCAACCCCTTCCCGGCCAATCTCGGCGAGGTCCTGCACTCCTACGACCGCGTCATCGTCCCGGAGATGAACCTCGGACAGTTGGCCTTCCTCATCCGCGGCCGGTTCCTCGTAGACGCCATCGGCTACAACCAGGTGCGCGGATTGCCGTTCACCTCCGATGAACTCAAGCAAGCCATCACCGACGTCATCTCGAGCCTGTGAGGATCTGTGACCGCGACTGACCTGCCCATGCCCGGCCTCGCCGGCGTTCCGCGCACTGACGAGAAGCAGACGGCGAAGTCCTTCAAGACCGACCAGGAGGTGCGCTGGTGCCCCGGCTGCGGCGACTACGCGATGCTCGGCGCGGTTCAGGGCTTCCTGCCCGAGTTGGGGCTGCGCAAGGAGAACATCGTCTTCATCTCCGGCATCGGCTGCTCCTCCCGGTTCCCCTACTACATGAACACGTACGGCATGCACTCCATCCATGGACGCGCCCCAGCGATCGCCACCGGTGTCGCCGTCACTCGCCCTGACTTGTCTGTATGGGTCGTCACCGGTGACGGCGACGCCCTGTCGATCGGTGGCAACCACCTCATCCATGCGCTGCGCCGCAACGTCAATCTGAAGATCCTGCTGTTCAACAATCGGATCTACGGCCTCACGAAGGGCCAGTACTCGCCCACCTCGGAGACCGGCAAGATCACCAAATCGACACCCATGGGGTCTTTGGACTACTCCTTCAATCCGGTCTCCATCGCCCTCGGCGCCGAGGCTTCCTTCGTGGCCCGCACGATCGACTCCGACCGCCAGCATCTGACCGAGACCCTGCGACGGGCGGCCGCGCATGAGGGCACCGCACTGGTGGAGATCCTGCAGAACTGCAACATCTTCAACGACGACGCCTGGGCCCCGCTGAAGGACATCGACACGCGCGACGACATGCTCATCCGGCTTGTCGACGGCGAGCAGATCCGCTTCGGCAAGGATGGTCAGCACGCGGTGGTTCGCGGCAAGGACGGGCACATCACGGTCGCCGAGGCCGCCGAGGTGGACGAGTCAGACCTCATCGTCTTCGACTCTCACGCCGAGGACCCCGGTCTCGCGTTCGCACTGTCGCGACTAGCCGACTTCCACTCGCTCGCAGACACCGCAATCGGTGTGTTCCGGGATGTTCAGCGGCCCTCCTATGACCGACTCGTGCGCGAGCAGGTCGCTGCTGCACAGGGTGCACAGGAGCCCGATCTGCAGGCACTCCTGCTGGGCAAGGACACATGGACGGTCAACTGAGCACGTCCAAGGCACCTAGGTCCGAGGTCACCAGCGGGCTTCTCTTCGGCCTGCTCGCCTACGGCCTGTGGGGCACCTTCCCGCTGTACTTCTCTCTCTTCGACGAGCTGAATCCAGTAGAGGTGGTTGCCTACCGCATCACCTGGTCACTGATCTTCTGCGTCATCCTTATTGCCATCTTCGGCGACTGGCGATCGGTGCGGTCGATCATTCGATCGCCGCGGCAACTGGCACTGCTCGGTACCGCATCGGTCGCGATCGCCATCAACTGGACGACATATGTCTACTCGGTGTCCACCAATCAGGTCGTCGAAGCGGCGCTGGGCTACTTCATCAACCCGCTCGTCACGGTGGCCATGGGTGTCGTCATCCTGCGCGAGCGGCTGCGCGGACCGCAGTGGACGGCCGTGGCGATTGCGGCCGCCGGCGTGCTCATCATCGGGGTGGCCAAGGGCGCCGCGCCCTGGGTAGGCCTGATCCTGGCCTTCAGTTTTGGCACATACGGGCTGATGAAGAAGTTGGCTGGCGCGGGTGCCCTACCGGGACTAACGGTGGAGACGCTGCTGCTCCTACCGGTCGCGGGCGTGGTACTCGGCTACTTTCAGGTGAACGGCGGGACGGCCATCGCCACGCACGGATGGGGACTGGGCACACTCCTCGCGCTCCTCGGGCCGGTCACCGCCATCCCGCTCATGGCGTACGCCGGAGCAGCGAACCGGCTCCCCCTCGCGACCGTCGGCATCCTGCAGTACCTCACCCCGACGATCATCTTCATCATGGGCATCACGATCTTCGGCGACAGCGTGTCCGCCTTCCAGTTGCTTGGCTTCTGCCTCATCTGGACGGCCCTGGCCGTCTTCTCCTACGACGCGGTGCGGCACTCGCGGCGAGCCTCTCCGCTGGACGCGCTCGAGGTGGCCGAGCCGACCTAGCCCCTGGCGCGGCGCCGGAGGATGAGGATGATCACGCCGACCGGGATCGCGATTACGACCAAGGCCGCGAGGAAGGGCAGGACAAATCCGGCCATCGTCACTAACCCCGCCAGCAGTGCGACGAAGACATTCCAGCCGGACTGCAAGCCGGCGAGGAATCCCGGGGCAGTCCACTCCGCGGCCTCTGCCGCCGGTGTAAGGGAGACCGAAAGAGTGGACATCGCGACGGCCTCACTGAGGGCGGCGCGCTGCGCGACGAGGGAGTCGAGTTCGGCCTGGCGCGTTGTGAGCTCACCCTCAATATCGATGAGGTCCTTCGTGCTGGCCGCCTGCGCCAGGAGTTCCTCCAGACGAGTGATGGAGGTCCGCAGCGCCTCGATACGTGCATCAAGATCGATCCCCTGGGCGGTGACATCCTCGGTGCCCACGCTGCGCCACGTCACCGTCCCGAGTTCGGCCACTTGGCCCATGACCCCATCCAGCTCCGCAGCGGGCACCCGCACCGTGATATCCGCGAACAGCGCGTCCCCCTGCGAGTCGACATTCTCACTCGCGATCCAGCCACCCGCGCTCGCGGTGATGGCTTCGACTCGTCCGACATCAGCTCGCACATCATCGACA
>JAYNIC010000027.1:7854-15646 GCA_038108715.1 Candidatus Nanopelagicales bacterium
GTCCACATCAACGGCCTTCATATCCTCAGCCGGCACCGGGGCCATCTCCATCTCTCCCGGGTCACTCCACGGACCGCCGGCACATCCGGCAAGCAGAACCACACTGGCTACTGCCGCGACGACTCCCCACCCTGCGTACTTCTTCATGGGAAACCTCCCACTTCCAGAGTAGATCGGCGCACCCTGGGTCAGGGAAGGCCGAAGGTCACAAATGAGCCACGAGGAGTCGCCCCTACAGGCCGACGCGCTTGGCTTTGACCAAGAGATCGGCGCGGCCCTTAGCGCCGAGGAGCCCGCTGAGATTCGTGACGTCTGCCTTGATGGTTGCCTGGGAGTAGCCGAGCATCGTAGCGATCTCGCGAGTGGATCGACCCTCGCGCAGGTTGACCAGAATCTCCCGCTGACGTGGCGTGAACTCCAACGGAGGCGCATCCGTCGCCAGCGCGCGGGCCTCGCCGTTGCGCTGCGCATCGGCGATGACCCACAGTGCTGTGGCGTCGCACATGGCGTCGAGTACAGCGCGCAGCTGCCAGGTGCGGTCCACGGCCTCTTCGAAGAACAGGACAAGGAATCCGATGGGCGCGCCTCGATGGATGACGGGAACGAACCCAATATCCCCATGCGGGGCAAGACCGCGGAAGAAGGGCGCGGCGAGCGGGTATTCGTCGACCACCTGCTCGGCCGACATGAACTTCTCCACCCCGGTGCGGAAGGTTTCCGCGCCCGGGAGGTGCATCAAGGCCGTGACCGTCCGGTAGATCCGCGTCTCTCGGGGCCCGATGCCGTGGGAACCCACGAGGTCCAAGGTGGTTCCGTCCCGGCGTACCGAATAGATCAGCGCCCCCTCGGCTCGATAGGGGGCCAGCAGTCCGCGCACCATGGCATAGGCCACCGTGTCGCCATCGGGGAAGTCGCGGAGGGTCTTGAGGAAGGAAAGCAGCGGAGCAGCATCCGGAGCATGCCGGTCGCCGGAACGGCGTCCCTTGCTCTGAGCCATCGCGTTCACCTCCCGGTGGACACTTTCGCCGACTGTGCGCGGCCGTGCTGATAAATCGCCCAAAGTCGGTCCGCGAGCGCACACTCGGCGAGAAGCCTCACGGGGCAAAACGGTCATAGCCGGGCTATAGCCGACCCGATCGGTCGAGGTCGTCCCACGTCACGCACTAGACATGTCCTGTCCGCCAATCGAGGGGGTGGCGGAAAGGCTTAGGGCCGTCGGCTCGTGTCGGGGGGACTTCGCGCGACGGCGGCCCAAGTGCTTTCGTCGTGGCAGCCGTTACACCTTGGCGACCTCAACTAGGCGCTCAGGAAGGCCGACACCGAGTTGTACGCCACCAAGGAAGACAGCGAGACGCCTAGGCTGAGTCGGTGAGCGCTGACCCCTACGACACCGAGGAGCGGCGGGCGCTGCGCGCCCTCACCATCGACTTCGCCGCGCGGGAGATCGCCCCTCACCTGAGTCAGTGGGAGGAGGAGGGCGAACTTCCCCGATCGCTGCACGCGGCGGCCGCCGAGGTCGGACTCCTCGGCATCGGGTTCCCCACCGAGGTCGGGGGTTCCGGCGGCGATCTGATCGACGTCGTCGTCATGACCGAAGGTCTCCTTGAAGGCGGGGCAAGTGGCGGCGTCATCTCCGGCCTGTTCAGCCACGGCATTGCGCTCCCCCACGTCGTCGATGAGGTGCGACGACGTCAGGAGGCTGGCGACGGCGACAGCGCGCGCCGCCTCGTCGACGAGGTCATCGCACCGGTCCTACGGGGGGAACGTATTGCTGCTCTCGGTGTCACCGAGCCCGACGGCGGCTCGGACGTCGCTCATCTGCGCACGCGGGCGGTGCCCCAACCGGACGGCTCCTGGGCAGTGAGCGGAGCGAAGACATTCATCACCTCCGGTGTCCGGGCCGACACCGTGGTCGCAGCCGTCCGCACCGGAGGCGAGGGGGCCGCCGGGATCTCCCTCGCCCTCCTCGATCCGCACGCTCCCGGATACGCACCGCCCCGTCGCCTGGCGAAGATGGGCTGGCACTGCAGCGACACCGCCGAGTTGAGCTTCGACGAAGTACCGATCGCCGCGGACGACCTCATCGCACCTGGCGAGGGCTTCGCCTCGCTTGCGCGACACTTCGTCTCCGAACGGATCAGCATCGCGGCGACGGCGTACTCCACCGCGCAGCGATCGCTCGATCTGACCCTGGACTGGGCGCGACATCGAGAGACGTTCGGCCGCCCCCTCGCCTCGCGGCAGGTGGTGCGACACACACTGGTGGAGATGCGCCGCCAGATTGACGTTGCGCGCACCTACACCCGCCAGGTCGCCGCGCGCCACGCGGCCGGTGATTCCGTCATCGTTGAGGCGGTATTCGCCAAGAAGACCGCCGTCGACGCCTGCATGTACGTCGTCGACCAGGCCGTACAACTACACGGCGGCATGGGATACATGCGTGAGAGCGAGGTCGAGCGGCACTACCGTGACGCACGCGTCCTGGGGATCGGCGGCGGTGCCACCGAGGTCATGACCGACCTGGCCGCCCGCCTCATGGGCATCTAGCCCGTGCGCGTGACGACGTAGTCGCACAGCACGGACATGGCATCGCGCGCTGGGATCGCCGGGAGCGGTTCGAGCGCTTCCCGAGCAAGGTCGGCCCAGCGTCTCGCCTCGGCTCGCGCCCGGGCAAGTGCATCGTGGCCGCGGAGCAACTCCAGCGCCTCGGCATGGTCGTCATCGTCCGGGAGGGGCCGACTGAGCAGATCACGGAATCTCGGGTCGAGATCTCCCGACAGCGCGATGAGCGCCGCCAGCGTGGGCACGCCCTCGCGTAGATCAGTTCCGGGGACCTTGCCCGAGTCCCGGGAATCGCTGGTGATGTCCACGATGTCGTCAGCGAGTTGGAAGGCGATGCCGATCCGCTCGCCGAAATCGGTCAGCAGGTCAACCGTGGCGGGGTCACAGCCAGCCATGAGGGAGCCGTAGCGGCCGGACGTCGCGATCAGGGAGGCGGTCTTGTCCGCGATCACCTGGATGTGATGCTCGACCGGATCGAGTCCGTCCTCAGGGCCGATCGTCTCGCGGATCTGACCGGTGCATAGGCGCTCGAAGGTGTGGGCCTGGATGCGCACGGCCTCCGGGCCGAGGTCGGCAAGGATCCCGGACGACTTGGCGAAGAGAAAGTCCCCGGTGAGGATGGCGACGCTGTTGTCCCAGCGTGCGTTTGCCGAGGCGGCGCCGCGCCGCAGGTCAGCTTCATCCATGACATCGTCGTGATAGAGCGTGGCGAGGTGGGTGAGCTCGGCGACAACCGCGGCCGGCACGACGCCCGGGGCGTGCGGATCACCGAACTCCGCGGCGAGGAGCACCAGCAGGGGGCGAAAGCGCTTGCCCCCGGCCTCCACGAGGTACTTCGACGCCTCGGTCACGAAGGGGTAGTCGCTGCGCACCGCGGCCAGCAGCCCCGCCTCGACGCTCTCCATGCCCTCGGTCAAGCGCAGTGCGAGAGCCGGCTCCAACACGCCGAGGTCGGGAAGTCGGCCCGAAGACGCAGTCATGTCGCGACGGCTATCGCAGGAAGATTCCGGCTTGATCAATCAGATCAAGGACCGGCTGGGGCAGGATGCCGAGGAGGACGGTCACCGCGACCGAGATCGCCAGGGCGAGTGTGGTGAACGCCGACGGAACGGTCACGGTGGCGCCGTCGCCCTCCGGTTCGCGGAAGTACATGATGACGATGACACGGCCGTAGAAGAACGCGGCGATGACGCTGGAAATGACGGCGATGATTACCGGGACCACCTGGTCCACGGCCAGCGCGGAGCCGAAGACGGCGAACTTCGCGATGAAGCCGCTGGTGAGCGGGATACCAGCCAGCGACAGCATGAAGATGGCGAACGCTGCTCCGACAACCGGCGACCGCCGGCCCAGACCCGCCCACTGCGACAGACGACCGGCCTCACCGCTGGCATCGCGCACCATCATGATGACGGCGAAGATGCCCAGCGTGGTGAAGGCGTAGGCGGTCAGGTAGAAGATCGAGGCCGCGAGCCCCTGCGCCGACGCAGACGCAACACCCATGAGGATGAAGCCCGCCTGGGCGATCGAGGAGTAGGCGATCATGCGCTTGATGTCGGTCTGGACGACGGCGACGATCGACCCGACCAGCATCGTGAGGCAGGCGATGACCCACATGAGCGCTTCCCAGTCCCAGCGCAGACCACCGAAGGCGACGTAGAAGATGCGCAGGATGGCGCCAAACGCGGCGACCTTGACGGTGGCGGCCATGAACGCCGTCACCGCGGAGGGTGAACCCTGGTAGACGTCCGGCACCCACTGGTGGAACGGCACGGCACCGACCTTGAAGAGCAGACCCACGGCAATCAGGCCGATGCCGCCGATGACCAGGTAGGTCTGACCCGGCTGAGCAGCGAGGGCGTCGGAGATGGCGGCGAACTCGACGCTGCCGGTGAACCCATAGACCAACGCCGTCCCGAAGAGGAAGAAGGCCGACGAGAAAGCACCGAGGATGAAGTACTTCATCGCGGCCTCCTGCGACAGCAGGCGACGACGACGAGCCATGCCGGCCAGGAGGTACAGCGGCAGGGACATAACCTCGAGCGAAATGAACATCATCAGCAGGTTGTTCGAGATGACGAAGAGAAGCATGCCGAGGACAGCAAAGAGGAACAGCGGCCAAACCTCGGTCTGAAGGTAACCGCGGGCGGTGAGTTCGCGCTCATCCCGCGATCCGGGCAGCGCCGAAGCGCGAGGCGCGAAGGAGTCGCCGGCCGGGTCGAGTTGTCGCTCGGCGATGAGCATGGCGGCCACCAAGGATGCGAGCAGGATTAGCCCCATCAGCACTCGTCCCGGCCCGTCGAGGGCGATTGCCCCCTCGACCTCGAGGGAGCGCAGGCCAGCCTGGCTCACGAGGGTCGCGAACGCCGCGACGAGTGCGCCGAAGGCGAGGAAGAGTTGGATCGTGCGACGGGCGCCGCGCGGGGCACAGGTCTCGACGATCACGCCGATACCCGCGGCCCCCGCCACGATGAGAAGCGGCAGGATCGCGACGTAGTCGACCTCGGGAGCGGCGAGCATGTCGGTGTTCACTGCTCACCTCCCTGCACGCCAATGACCGGGGGTGGGTCGGTCACACCCACGATCTGCAACGTGCGTTCGACCGCGGGATTGACGACGTTGAAGACCGGTGCTGGGAACACGCCGAGCACGATCGTGAGCAGCACGACCGGTGCGAGCGCCGTGACTTCGCGACCCTTGAGGTCGCTAATGCCCTCGACGGCGGGTGATGCCGGACCGGTGGCGACCTTCTGGTACAGGCGCAAGGCGTACGCGGCGGTGAGCACGATGCCGATCGTGGCAATGACGCCAACCGCGATGTAGCGAGCGAATGTGCCAAGCAGCACCAGGAACTCGCCGACGAAGCTCGCCAGGCCCGGGAGCGCCAGGGAGGACAACGTGGCGAAGAGCAGGAAGCCGGCCAAGATCGGTGCCTTCTTGTTCACTCCGCCGTAAGCCGCGATCGCGCTCGATCCCCCCGAGCGGGACATGAGGAATCCGGCCGCGAGGAAGATTGCTGCCGTCGACAGACCATGAGCGAGCATGTAGATCGTCGAGCCGGAGGCACCCCAGGACGTGAAGACGAAGATGCCGAGCACGATGAAGCCGAAGTGCGACATCGAACTGTAGGCGAAAAGGCGCTTCATATCGGTCTGGCCGAGGGCCACGAGCGCTCCGTAGAGGATGCCGATCACCGCCAGGGCGATGATGAGCGGTGCGTAGAACTCCGATGCCGCCGGGAAGATGGGCAGGAGGTACCGGATCATGCCGAAGGTGCCGACCTTGTCGAGCACACCGATGAGCAGGACCGCGGTAGCGGGGGTGGACTCCTTGGCGGCATCTGGGAGCCACGTGTGGAAGGGCCACAGCGGCGCCTTGATCGCGAAGGCGATGAAGAAGCCGAGGAACAGCACCTTCTGGGTGTTGGGATCGATATCGAGCCCCACGAGAGTGGCAAAGTCGAAGGTGCCCTGACCCAGTTCGTTGGCCGATACGACGTACAGGCCGATGAGCGCGGCGAGCATGAGCAGACCGCCGACGAGGCTGTAGATGAGGAATTTCACCGCCGCGTAAGCCCGATTGGCTCCGCCGTAGCGGCCGATCAGGAAGTAGATCGGGATGAGCATGACCTCGAAGAGCACGTAGAACAAGAAGACATCGGTCGCCGCGAACACTCCGATCATGAGCGTGTCGAGGACGAGCAGGAGTGCGAAATATCCCTTCACCGCTTCATCCGGCACATCACGCCAGCCGGCGAGAATGACCACGGGTACGAGAGTGGCGGCCAGGGCCACCAGGACGAGGCCGATGCCGTCGACTCCGACGCTGTAGGAGATGCCGAACGCCGGAATCCACGGGTAGCTCTCGGTGAACTGGAAGGCCGCCGTGGACTGGCCGTCGAACTGCAGACCCATCGCGATGGTGAGCACGAGCGTGGCGAGTGCGAAGACGAGCGCGGTCTGCTTCACCAGACGGGCGCTGCCGCGGGGAATGAAGAGAATGAGCAGGCTACCGACGAGCGGCACCACCATGAGGATGGTCAGCCAGGGAATCGTTGTCATGGAAGCCTCACCACCGCGAGAACCACCACAACCAAGATGGCGCCACCCACCATGGCCAGCGCGTAGGAGCGAGCGAAGCCGGTTTGCCAGCGACGCAACTTCGCACCCGCTCCACCCACGAGCGCCGCAAGACCGTTGACCACCGCGTCAATGCCCTTGTTGTCGAGGCCGACGAACGCGCGGGAGACGCTGTAGGTGGGCTGAACGACGAGGACGTCGTTGATCGCATCGTCGTACATGCTGTTGCGTGCCGCCTTCGTGAGGATGTTGACGTCTTGCGGTGCCTCGATCGGGACTTCGCGGCGATACATCGCATAGGCCCAACCCGCACCGAAGAGCACTAGTGCGAGGGTCATGCCCTCGTAGGCGATCTCCGGCAGGGGCAGTGGGTTCTCCTGCAAGCCCGTGACCGGCTTCAGCCACTCGATGATGTTGCCCCAGAAGAGCAGCGCCATGCCGGTGAGCGCCGAGCCGATGCCCAGGATGATCAACGGAATGGTCATGACCGGCTTGGACTCGTGCGGATGCTGGTCATCCTCCCAGCGCGCCTTGCCCAGGAACGTCATGGTGAACATGCGGGTCATGTAGAAGCCGGTGAGGCCAGCGGCCAGCATGCCGCTGATACCGGCGACGAGGCTGACCTCGAAGGCGGCGTGAATGATCGAGTCCTTGGACCAGAAACCGGAGAACGGCGGGATGCCCATGATCGCCAGGGTGGCCGAGGCGAAGCTGAGGAATGTGATGATCATGACCGCACGCAGGGCGCCGTAGCGGCGCATGTCCTGCTGGTCCTTCATCGCGTGGATGACAGATCCGGCACCGAGGAAGAGGTTGGCCTTGAAGACACCGTGGGTCAGCAGGTGGAAGATCGCGAAGACATAGCCCACCGGGCCGAGGCCCGCAGCGAGCACCATGTAGCCGATTTGGCTCATCGTCGATCCGGCGAGGGATTTCTTGATGTCGTCCTTCGCACTGGCGATGATCGCGCCGAGGAACATCGTGATGACGCCGACGACCAGCACCGTGGTGAGGGCGAAGATGGTGCCGTCGTAGATGGCGTTGCTCCGGACGATGAGGTAGACACCAGCGGTGACCATCGTGGCCGCGTGGATGAGGGCCGACACCGGGGTCGGGCCCTCCATGGCATCGAGCAGCCATGCCTGCAGCGG
>JAYNIC010000027.1:15656-16029 GCA_038108715.1 Candidatus Nanopelagicales bacterium
GAACTGGGCTGACTTGCCGGCGGCTGCCAGGAGAAGGAGAAGGCCGATCCAGGTGAGCGTGCTCTCGCTGGCCTGACCCGCCTCGGTGAAGACATCGTTGAAGGTGACGCTGCCGAAGGTGATGAAGATGAGCATGATCGCCAGGCTCAGACCGACATCGCCCACGCGGTTCATCACGAAGGCCTTCTTCGCCGCAGCCGCAGCGCTGGGCTTCCACTGCCAGAAGCCGATCAGCAGATAGGACGCGAGGCCGACGCCCTCCCAGCCGACGTACAGCAGCAGGTAGTTGTCAGCCAGGACGAGCATCAGCATCGCCGCCACGAAGAGGTTGAGGAATCCGAAGAACTTGCGTCGGTCTGGATCGTGTTCCATG
>JAYNIC010000028.1:0-6351 GCA_038108715.1 Candidatus Nanopelagicales bacterium
ACCCAGTGGCGATCCTCGGTGATCCACTTCCCGCGGTAATCCTGGAACTGGAGTTTCAGGACATCGCCAACTCGAGCACCACCGGCGCACGATGCCTCCACGACCAGGTACGGCAGATTGGCGGCGTAGCCGTAGTCGCGCTTGGTGAACGTTCGCCGACGCCCGGTGACGCCGTCACTCCACATCCACGTGTAGGCGCCGCTTGCCCGCGCCGCGACATCGGTGTCGGAGGCGACAACGGGGTCGGATGCGGTGGCGCTTGCGGGAGCCGCGGCCGGAATGGAAACGGCCACGGCCGCCAAGAATGCCGCCGAGCCGACTGCAATCTTCTTGAACGAGATGCTCATGACAGGACCCCCTTCCATGCGCTTGGGACCGGTCCCTTCCACGGTGCGCTTCGCCAAGCAGTCCCGGCAGGGTCGAACGTCCCAGTACATGGTGAAGGGCGGCCCGATGAGGCCGCCCTTCTACGATGGATTCGCGGATGCCTAGCCGGCGACTCCCAGGTCGCGCCAATGGGCATCTCCGACGAAGGAGGTCACGCGGCGGAAGTGCCGGTCCCATTCGCGTAGTACGGAGTCGGCGCGGTCCTTGACTGCCCGGACACGTGAGCGATCCGGTGCCGCGTCCGCGGCGAAGCGACGCAGGCTGGAGATTTCGGCCCGTAGGCGGTCAGCCTTCTCGTTGAGCCGGGAAGCTCGGTCGCGCATTTCTGCGGGGTAGTCCCCGAGCGTGAAAACGACCTCTGCGTCGGCGCGCAGTTGGTCGGTAAGACGGGCGACATCGGCCCACCAGGTGGCATCCGTATCCGACGTCTGAAGCGTTGTGCGGAAGCGATCAAGCGTGGCGTTCATGACGTCCTCCTTTCCGAGGTGCCCAAGTGGCGTCCTGCGGTCATCGTCACCCACGGCATGTCGCAGAAATGTCACGGAACCATGGGAATTGGGTGCTGACTTGGCCCCGTCGGTGCGGGTTGACAGTCCTGCGACCTAGCCGCGAAGGAATGTCACCAGGAGTTCACCGGTTCGTTCCGGCTCGTCATGCAGGACCCAGTGGGTCGCGTCGGGGAGGACCTCGACGCGAACGTCGTCGCACAGGGCAGCGCTGGGCTGCAGCATGGCCTCCGACAGCGCGAGATCTTGTCGCCCCCAGATGATCAGCGTCGGCACATGCACGCGCTTGTCAACGAGCCTGTCGGGGCGCCGCCGTACCGAAGCGCGATACCAATTCACCATCGAGGTGGCCGCCCCTGGCCGGCGCCACTCCCGCTGCAGCGACGCAAGGTACTCGTCACTGAACGCCCCCGGCGTCGACGTACGCCGCAACACCTTGACCATGCGATTGCCGAAGGCAAGGCGCTCCGGAATCCATGGCACCTGGAATGCGCCGATGTACCAACTCTTGCGCTGTTGGTGTCGATCGCTGCGCAGTGTCTTGGCAAACACGCTCGGGTGCGGCACGTTGACAATGACCAGTCGGCGGACACGCTTCGGGGTGGTCAGCGCCACCCACCACGCGACGGCCGCCCCCCAGTCATGCCCCACGACATTCGCCTTGTCGTATCCGAGGGCATCGATGACGCCGATGACGTCGGCCGCGAGTTCCTCGACCCGGTAGGCGTCGATGCCGTCGGGCTTCTCGCTCAAGCCGTAGCCGCGCTGATCGGGAGCCACCACGCGGAAGCCCGCGCGGGCGAGAGCCACGAGCGGGTTCGCCATTCCGCGCCAGTACTCCGGGAATCCGTGGAGGAGGACGACGAGCGCCCCGTCGACAGGACCGGCCAGCACGCAGTGCAGGCGTACGCCGTTCGTGAGGATGTCGCGATGCTCCACCTCGACCCCGTCGATCACTTCCGTCGTCATCTTTGAACCCTAGGCGGCGCGCGGCAGCGGCGCGAGAGGGAACGCCTACAAGGGTGCGATCGGTTCTGGATCGTCCGAGCGCGTGAGCGCAAGCCCTTGGAGGAGAAGTCCGGAGAGCACCAGAACGAGGCCGATGACACCAGTGAAGGCAAGGGTCTCGCCGAGCACGACGATGCCCAGGGTGGTCGCGACCACAGGCTCGGCCAGCATGAGGGTCGAACTCGGCCCGGGTGAGAGCGCACCGAGTCCCTTCACCCAGAGCAGATTGGGTAGTGCCATCGCGAAGAAGCCGATGTACAGGGCAAGGGCGACGCCCGCGCCGGAGGCGAGCCAGCTCAGCGACGCGGGGGCGAGCAGCACGACGGGCAGCAGGGCAATCGTGGCGATGAAGTACGAAACGACATTGGCGGGCACGGCCGGGATCCCGCGCGTGATGATGGCCTTGGTCGCGAGCACGAAGATGGCGCCGGACAGCCCACTCCCCAGGGCGGCCAGGACGCCGAGCAGGTCTCCGTCGCCGATTCCGTCAAGGGACAGCAGGATGAGGCCGGTGACGGCCACGATCGTGGCGATCGACCAAGCCGGGGTGACCCGGTGACCGAGGAGAGCGCCGAGCAGTCCGGCGAAGACCGGCACCGATCCCATCGCCAGGAGCGACCCGAGGGCGACGCCGGCTCGATCGACGCCGGTGAAGTACAGGACCTGGAAGAACAGGCTGCCCACCGCGGCCAACCACACCAGAGGCAGGCGCAGGCAGGGCAGCAATTGCGCGATCCGGTGACCGACCAGAGGTAGGAAGCAGGCCATGAGCAGCCCGCCGAGACCGAGTCGCAGGGCCGCTACCGCAAAGGGGCTCGAGCCGGTCGGACCAAGCGCCTGAGCGGTGCCGGCGGTGCCGAAGAGGGCTCCCGCACCGACAGTCATGAGCACCGCGGCCCGGGGCGTCGTCACGCGCGCATCCTGGCATGCTGTCCCGCGTGGTAGACACCGGGTTCTCGTTCGCCGTCCAGGCGCATGCTGGGGGTAGGGCGAGGGCGGGTGAGATTCGTACGCCCCACGGAAACATCAAGACTCCGGCGTTCATCCCGGTCGGGACAAAAGCGACCGTCAAGGCCGTCCTCCCCGAGTCCATGCGGGACCTCGGCGCGCAGGCGATCCTCGCCAACGCCTACCACCTCTACCTGCAGCCGGGAGCCGACATCGTGGCAGAAGCGGGCGGTCTCGGCGCCTTCATGAACTGGCCCGGGCCCACGTTCACCGACAGCGGCGGCTTCCAAGTCATGTCCCTCGGAGCGGGGTTCAAGAAGGTCCTGGCGATGGATTCGGGGCATCGCGACGACGACGTCATCGCTGAGGGCAAGGAACGTCTCGCGCGCGTTGACGATGATGGCGTCACTTTCCGTTCCCACCTGGACGGTTCGGAACACCGGTTCACACCCGAGGTATCCATGCAGGTGCAGCATGCCCTGGGCGCCGACATCATCTTCGCCTTCGATGAACTCACAACTTTGAACAACACCTTCGACTACCAGGTGGCATCCCTGGAGCGAACGCGGCTGTGGGCCGAGCGGTGCCTTATCGAGCACGATCGGCTGCGTAGCGCACACCGGCCGTACCAAGCACTGTTCGGCGTGATCCAGGGCGCCCAGTACGAGGACCTACGACGCACAGCCGCACGCGATCTCGCGGGAATGGCCTTTGACGGCTACGGCGTCGGCGGCGCCATCGAGAATCGCAACCTCACCGACATTGTCGGGTGGGTGACCGATGAACTTCCCGACGATCGACCGCGTCACCTGCTCGGGATCGGTGAGCCGGGCGATCTCTTCGCGGGCGTGGCCGCCGGAGCGGACACCTTCGATTGCGTTTCGCCCTCACGGGAAGCTCGCAACTCCGCCGTCTATTCCCCCGATGGACGCTTCAATCTCCTCGCGAGCACCCACCGACGGGCATTCGAACCGATCGACCCCACGTGCGACTGCTACACCTGCCAGCACTACACCCGCGCCTACCTGCATCATGCGTTCAAGGCCAAGGAGATGGTGGCCTCCACCCTCGCCACCATTCACAACGTTCGCTTCACGGTCCGGCTCGTCGGTGCCATGCGGGACGCGATCATCTCCGGCGAGTTCAGCGAATTGCGAACCGAGTTCCTCAGTCGCTACTACGCCGGACGATAGCCGCGGTGTCCAAGGCACGATCACGGGCCGCACCGCCCCGTTCACTCAGCGCGCTGCGCTTCGTCGTCGGCTTTGGAGCGGTGAGTGCCCTCGCCGACATCGTGTACGAGGGTGCCCGCAGCATGTACGGGCCGTACCTTGACTCCCTCGGAGCAACCGCCTTCATCGTCAGCGTCATCGCCGGGGGCGGCGAAGCGCTCGCCCTCGTGGCCCGGCTCGTCTTCGGTCGGCTCGCCGACGCCCGGACGCGGCGGTGGTTCCTGGCCATTGCCGGCTACACACTCACCGTCATCGCCGTACCCCTGCTTGGCCTGACGTCCACACTGTGGATCGCCTGCGTCCTCATCCTGCTTGAGCGTCTTGGTAAGGCCGTGCGCAGTCCATCCAAGGACGCGATGCTCGCGCAGGCCGGCACTGTTACCGGTCGCGGTTGGGCCTTCGCCATCCACGAGGCAATGGATCAGACCGGGGCATTCATCGGTCCGCTCCTCGTGGCGCTGGCCTTCGCGCTCTCGGGCTCCTTTGGGCCCGGATTTCTCGTGCTCGCCCTGCCCGGCGCCGCGGCCATCACCGTGCTTGTGGCGCTGCGCCGCCGTGTACCGGATACCGCCATCTACGAGCCCGCGCCCACACCACCCCGCCCGGCTGACGGTGCCGCACAGCCCCGACTACCTCGACCCTTCTGGCTCTATGCGGCATTCACCGCCCTGACGATGTCGGGCTTCACGACCTTCGGGCTGCTTTCCTTCCACCTAGTCGAGGTAAGTGCGATCAGCATCGCGCTCGTCCCCGTCTTCTACGCCGTCGCGATGGCCGTCGATGCTGTGGCCGCCCTCGTCTCGGGGCGGTGGTATGACCGGGTAGGGCTCGGCGGATTGATAGCGGTGCCGATCTTCGCGGCCATCATTCCCTGGCTGGGATTCTCGGCCACCCTTGTCGGGGTTGTCATCGGCATGGCCCTGTGGGGTGCCGCGCTCGGCATTCAGGAGAGCACGATGCGAGCCGCCGTAGCGGACTTCGTGCCCGATAGCCGTCGCGGCAGCGCCTACGGGATCTTCACAGCGATCTATGGACTTGCCTGGCTGGGCGGGAGCGTGGCTATCGGGGCCTTGTACGAGGTCTCGACGGTCTGGGTGGCCGTCGCCATCACCGGCTGCCAGTTCCTTGCGATCGTCGTTTTCGTCGCCTTCCGTAGATCGGTATTCCGCGCGCCGGCCACGGGCCGCTAGGCGGCGAGTTCATACGTCGGCTCGCGACGCTTAACCCAACCAATAACCGGATAGGTCACAGGGAGCAGGACCACCTCGAGCAGGGTCTTGTACGCATAACCGAAGGCGACATAGATGAGGAACTCCGTACCGGTAATGACGCCGTAGAAGGCGATGGTGCAAAACACGATGGTGTCGGCAAGTTCGCCCACGGCCGTGGATCCGATGAGCCGCAGCCACAGTGCCTTTTCCTTGGTGCGCTCCTTGATCTTCACCAGCACCCACGCATTGAGGAGCTGGCCGACCAGGTAGCCGGCGATGCTTGCCAGCACGATGCGGGGCACGAATCCCAGCACAGCCTCGAACGCCTCCTGGTTTTCCCACCCGTCCGCGACCGGCGAGATTTGCACGACCCAGAAGGTCAGTGCGGCGAGGACCGACATGGCGAAGCCGGTGACGATCGCCTTGCGGGCCGCACGAAATCCGTAGACCTCACTCAGGATGTCACCGACGATGTAGACGAGTGGGAAGAGGAACGCTCCGCCGTCGGTGATGATCGGACCGAAGGCGATCAGCTTGACCGCGCCGATGTTGGAGATGAGCAGCAGGCCGACGAAGACGCCGACGATGACCGGATAGAGGCTTCGACTTGTGGAGGCGAAGTGCACCGGTTGGTTGCTGGTCATGGGGCCGCCATTCAACCAGGTCCGCTATTCGCCGGTGAAGTGCGCCTCACGTCGCTCATGGAACGCCGCCAGCCCTTCGGCGTAGTCCTGACTCCGCCATGCGGCCCTTCGCAGCGAGGTGAGTTGCTCGAAGGTGCCGCTGGCCATTGGGCGCGCATCGGTGAGGGCGTTCATCTCGGCCTTGATCGCGCGGATGGACAGCGGGGCCAAGGAGACGATGCGCTGGGCCACGTTCATAGCCTCGGCTTCCAACTGCTCAGCATTGTCGACGATGCGGTTGACCGTTCCGGTGAGGTGCGCGGAGTCGGCCGGGAGTGGCAACGCAGTGAAGAACATCTCCTTGGCGACATTCAAGGGAACGGCGCCGAGGAACTGGGCGACGCCATCCGTGTGATAGGGAACCCCGAGCTTGGCC
>JAYNIC010000028.1:6361-13609 GCA_038108715.1 Candidatus Nanopelagicales bacterium
TGGCGAAGGTGGCCGAGCGGGTAGCGATGATGAGATCGCACGCGAAGGTGAGATTGCAGGCGGCACCCCAAGCGCCCCCCTCGACCGCGGCGATGATCGGGAAGGGCGCCGCACGAACGGCGCGCACGAGGTGCTCCACCGGAGACGTCCACGCCAGCGGGTCGCTGCCATCGGTCGGCAGATCGTCGATGTCGTGACCGGCGGACCAGGTGGTGACCCCCGGCTCCGCACGCAAAATCAGGCATCGTGGCGAGGACGACTCGATGGCTTCAGACAGCACATCAGCCATGGCATGGCTCAGCGCATTGCGCTTCTCCGGGTTGGTCATGGTGACGACGCGGATCGAGCCAACGTCGCTTGTCGTGGCGAGGGGCACGTCTTCAGCCTAGAGGCTGAGCCTCAGCCGAGGGACACACCTTGACACCGAGGGGCAGTGTCGAACGCCTCACCGACGTCACCATCGGCGGCCTCGGTGAGATCGGATAGGGAATCCTTGACAGCGATCCCTGCGTCGTAGGTGGCCTTCGCCGCGATGGCCGCCTGCAGCCACTCGACGCCGGCCGAGACCGGGTTGCCCGCATTGCGCGCCGCGTCAACGTGACCGAGCGCCTCGTCCTTGGCATCGTTGAGGACCGTGACCTGATCGTTCAGCGTGGACAGGACGGCGGCCGCCTCTATGTAGTCCAGCGGTACGCCGCCAAGGGCCGCACCGAGGTCGGAGGCCGCGGCCTCGACCCCATCGAGTTGACCGGGGATCTGCTGCTGGAACTGCTCCCCGATCGATGAGGGGTCACTACTGTCGAACTCGAGGTTGGCCGCCACGTCCAGGATGCTCGCCAGGAATGCATCGCGCGCCTCACACACATCTCCAGCCCACAGCACGATCTCCGGCGTTGGCTCTGGGGTGGGGGTTGGCGGAGTTGACGGTGACCCCGGCGTGGTGGCAGCGCTCGAGCCTGCGCTGGCCGCAACCGCTTCAGGCTCACTCTCGGCCCGAGAAGCCCAGATAGCGGCGACGATGAGCAGGCTCACGACCACCACCGATCCAACGGCTACTACCCAGCGCGGCATCTGGCCATAGTGCTGCCTCGCGGGTCGGGTGTCCACCGCACTCGCACGGTGTTCCTCAGGCCGGTAACCGCCATTGGTCGACGCCGTGATCGTGGCCCTCGGCGAGATCAGCCAGGATCTTGCCGAGGATCGGCGTGAACTTGAAGCCGTGTCCTGAACACGGCGAGGCGACGATGATCGACCCGCGACGGTCGAGGACGAAGTCGCTGTCCTCGGTCATCGTGAACAGACAGGACACCGCCGACCCAGTCGTGGTGTCGACACCGGGCAGCCAGCGATCGGCGTACTCGGCGGCGATCCGGATTGCTTCGGCCGGCACCTCGAGGGTCCGCGTGTTGAGATCCAAGAAGTTCTCCAGTGCATCCACTCCCACCTTGAGCCCTTCACCGGGCGTCTCCAAGCCGTAGGCGCCGTAGTGGAAGTGGTAGTCGCTCGCCTCGCCATCATCGTGGTTGATCCAGGACGGAAACGTAAAACCATCCCGGATCGGGAAGTGCACCGGGAACTGTTCTGTGACGGAGAAGGCTGGAAGCGTGATGCCGAAGTCGGCCCACCCCTGCAGCTCGGTGACCCAAGAGCCGGCGGCGACCACCACTACGTCAGCGGTATAGCGAGCCAGGTCGGTCGCCACCACGACACCGGCTCCGTCACGAGCGATGGCAAGGGCCGGCTCCTCAAAGTGCAGGTCGGCGCCGTCGGCCTCGGCCAGGCGCAGAAGTGCTGCGATGGTGCGATCGGCGAAGACCCGGCCACCATCGGGCGAGCACAGGACGTCCGTCTCGAAGCGCATGCCGGGCCAGCGGTCCATGGCGGCCCCGGCGCTCATCCGCTCATAACTCCAGCCACCGGCCTCATAGTTGGCGGCGATCTCGGCCAGGGCTTCGTTGACACCGTGATCGATCTGCCCCGTCTGCTCCAGCAGTAGCTCGCCGGAACGCTCCTCCAGTTCGCGCCATAGGGGGATCGCCGCTCCGGCCCACTCGGTGTAGGGCCGCTTGCGATAGGAGACCCGGAACACGCGGGTCGCGCCATGTGAGGACCCCATGACATGGCCCCGTCCGAAGCGTTCGAGAGCAGTGACGTCGTGCCCGCGTCGAGCCAATTCGGCGGTGGCTGAGGCCCCCGCTGCGCCTGTTCCGATGACGATCGCTCGCATGAGGTGACAGTAGCGGTCCGCTCCCCGACACACAGCGAAGGCGTCGGGACCTTAGTGAATGGTCCCGTCCGTGTTAAGGGTGCCCGTCCCGCCACTTCGTATGCTGGCCAGATAGGTCTCCAAGGCCGCTCCCCCATCACCGGTCCCGAACCTGCCAGATACCACGCCCGCAGTGAAGTCGAGATAGTCCGCGGCGACCGTCTTCGCATAGGCCTGAGAAAAGCTCGCAATCGCTTCGTCGAAGGTATCGGTGGACCCCAGATAGGAACTGATGGCGATCGCATCACCGGAGCGCGCATGGGCCCGAGCCAGCACGTGACCGCACAGGCCGGCGTACCGATCAAGTTGGGCGGCGCTCATGGACGAGGGATCGGGGGACCACTTCATGTCTCGAAGTTGACGCAAGTAGAACTGGCGTCGCTTCAGTACTCCTTCGGACCTCCCGATGTATGAATCGCTAGCGGCCTGGTTCAGTCGCTGCCCCACGACCACTCTCTGACAGCTGTTGGGGTTTTCCGACGGCGCGGTGTAGGGCTCAAGCACCGATTGCTGCGCCTGCTTGGCCTGCAAGACCAAGACGTCATTGGCATCGCGACCTTCGAGGAGCAGCACCCACGCCTGCAGTCCGACACTGCCGACACCCACCACCTTGTGCCCGACGTCAATGACGTCGTAGCGCTCGAGCAGCGCGCGGCGATCATCGGCTAGCGATTCCCGATACGTCTGAACCGCCGTGCTGAGTGCCTCGTCCGACGTGCCGTCGGGAGGGACGCGGACGAGAAGCGGCGGAGCATTGAGGAATCGGCGATGACCATCCACGAGTTCTGTCAACTTCTCCACCGCGGTCCACATGGATCGGGCCTGGGCCCGCTTTTGGACCTTGGCGACGCGCTTGACCCCCGCCGCCCCTTCTGCCTGCCGAGCAAAGTCTTCGAGTTGAACAGTCCCGATGCGCTCGTACCAGTTGTCGATCTCTGTCCGCTGCGCATTCGCCGCGATGGACAGGCGGTACTGGCGCGCCGCTGTCCGGGCCGCACATAGACCAGACTCCGGGGAGAGGTCATTGTCCTTCGCCGCCAGAAGGAAGGACACCGCCAGCCGCTTGACGTCCCACTCGAAGGGTCCGGGGTTCGTCTCGTCGAAATCATTCAGGTCGAAGACCGGTGTGCGGTCCGGGGCGGCAAACAGACCAAAGTTGCTCAGGTGCGCGTCACCGCACAGTTGCACCCGCAGCCCCGAATTAGGCTGCGCCCCCAGATCGGAAGCCATGACCACGGCGCTGCCGCGGTAGAAGGCAAAGACGCTTGCACCCATGCGTTCATAGCGCAGAGGGAGCAATGCCGGAAGCCGGGTTGTCTCTTGGTCGGCGAGCAGGGTCACGGGCTCTCGACGGTCCGCCGCAACCATCCAGGCGGCCTGGTCACGACGCGCCACCCGCTTGCGAGCAGCCCGCCCGCGCGCCTGCCGCTCCTCGACGCTCTCGTGTGCGGAGAAGTCGAAGACCGGGACAAAGTCAGTCATGCGCGGAGACTAGATCCCCGTCCCACGATCCGACAGGACGATCACGGATTCCACCGGCCTCTGCAGCGGAATGAGGTACCGACGCAGCGTCGTCCGCCAACCAGTGGCGGTGCGCACCGCTGCGGTCAGGGCATCGGCTGCGGCCCACGCCGCGTCAGCGTTCGCCTCGTCGGGGGCCGGACCGTAGATGAGCGGGGCAACCGCTTGGGCCAGGCCATGCACGCGACCGGCAAGGTCGTCGGGAAGGTCCAGCGGTCGCTCGACATCGGCCGCCGGAGCGTAGACGGTCGGGAGCGGCATCCAGGCCTCCGCGAGCATCAACCGCGCCCAGATCCAGGCCCCGTGGGCGCGATCGCGAGGGGTGCCGCTGGCAAGAGCCGCCCGAATCCGGCGTCGGCGCGTGGCCACCGCGAGCAGCCACACGATGATGACCAGCACGAGGAAGACGACCGCGACCAGCGGCCACGAAACCGACAGACCGTCGACCGCGCCGTCGCCGTCGGCAGCGTCCGCGCCATCTGCCGCATTGCCATCGGGTCCCTGTCCACCGCCGGACGTGCCCCCCGAATCGCCATCAGGCACTGTCGGAACCTCGTCGGGAGTGAGGGGACGCACCACTGCTCGGCGCTTCTGATCACGATCTTGGGGACTGGGCTGAAAGGCGACCCACCCGAGCCCGTCCAACCGCGCCTCCGCCCAGATGCTCACCTGATCGGCATTGACCGTACGCAGGGGCGATCCCTCAGCCTGCAGCGGAAAGCCGATCACCATGCGCGTCGGGACATCCCAGGATCGCGCGATCAAGGCCCAGATGGCGGCGTACTGCTCCTGGAAGCCCACTCCCTCGGCGAGGACACGGTCGAGCCCGGCATACGTGCGGTCCGGCGCCCCGGCACCGAGGGCCGACGGCGGCGCGGCCGTGAACACGTCCCCACGCAATTCCTGCGCGAGTGTCACCAGGCGCGTCCACGTGTCGGGAGACGTGGCGGATACCCGGTTGGCAAGGTCGAGAAGGCGGCCGCTCAACGGCGCCGGGAGCGCGAGCGCGGGATCGTCCGGTCCAGACTGCGCGGGGAAGGTCGCCTCGAGTTCTGCGCGATCGGCAACGGTCAACGAGTAGCCGAGGTCAAAGGTGTTGTCGATGGGTGACGTGACCGCCGCCACGATGCCACTAGCCGGGTCGACACGGGTCTCGATGCGCGACGTCACATTGTTCACCCGCTGCGGCGACGGCACCCACTGACCGGGTAGCCCGACGGCCACCGTCACGCGGGCGCCGGTATCGAAGGTGCGCCTCGGCGCCCCCACGACCTCCGGCGGGATCTCGTTGCCCGGCACGCCGTACGTCGGCGGCTCGATCCACGCGATGCCGTTGTAGGTCGAGAAGCTCGCCCAGGTAGGTCGCTGTTCCAATCCCTGAGGACCGGCAATGGCAAAGAGGGTGAGGTTTTCGTAGCCCGGCTCCAACTGCCAACGCGCCGCCGTCAAAAACGGGTCGGGGATGCCACCTTCGGTTCGGCTCGTGGGTTGATCCTCGTGGAAGATGTCGAGCGTCTTCGCCTCTCCTACCAGAGGAGCCGAGGAAACCGAGACGGCGTACGTCGCCAAAGCGCTGACCGCCATCGCCACCACCGCGAGGACCTCCGCCCACCGCGCGGGACGGACCGCGGACGGGCCGTTCCACGGTCCGACGAGGACGAGGAGCAGCGACAGGGAGAGCCCGGTGAAGGCAGCAAGGACGCCGGCCTCGAGCCGACCCGTCACGCCGAGCGCGAGGATGCCCATCATCAAGCCGATGGCGGGGATCCCCGCCGCGACCGGCCACCGACCGCGCGCGAGAACCTGCCCCAGCCAGGTGCCGAGCAGGAGTACGCCGGCGAGGCCACCGCCGAGGAGCGGAGTGGTGACGACCGATCCGGTGCCGAGCACGGCACCGGTGACCGCACCCACCATGACAACGGCAATACCCGCGACTCCCCCGACACCGGTGGTGATCGCGATAACCAAGAGGACGAAGGGCAGCAGGATGAATCCCACGAGACTGCCTTCGATGGCCAGTGGAAGGGCGAGCGTCACCAGGAGCGCAGGCAGTCCGGCGACGACAGCCAGACCCCAGCGCTGACCGGCCGGACGTTCCTCGATCGTGCGGACTTCTCGCGCGTGCGTGGTGGTACTCATGGCTTGACCACGCCGGCGACTGGGATGCGGTCCCACCAGCCCGAGGGACCGTGGCCGCGAACGAGGATGGTCGTCGATCGTCCAGCGCGCAGCAGACGAAGATCGGGCGCTGTCGTCGTGAGGCCTACCACCGACAGCAGGTCGAAGGTGGCCGCGGAGCGGGCCCCCTTGTGCACCGTGCGCTCGCCGGCGGTCGTCACCAACTCGACGTCGAGACCAGACGCACCCGCCACCGATGCTAGCGAAGCGGCGAGATCTACGGCTTCTTCGAACTCATCGGCGTCGCGGTAGGCACGCTCATCGACGGCCAGGACAAGGGTGAGGCGCGGACGCGTAACGTCAACGTACTGACGCATCATCAACGTGCCGACCTTGGCCGAGGACTTCCAGTGCACATGTCGCAACTCATCGCCGATGACGTACTCGCGCAGCATCGCAAACGTCGTGGATCCCATATCGGCGGAGCCGCCGTAATCAGCCATCGCCGCGGGCAAACTCGCCAGCGAGACCGGTCGTACGCGCGGCGTGACGAGGACAGCGCCACCCTCGACCTCGCCGACGGTGCGGCGCAGCAGACCCCACGGGTCGACGCGTTCCAGAGTCCACGGGCCGAGCACGAGCGGACCGCGGCGACGAGTCGGGATGGGGATGCGGGCACTAACCACACCATCGCGCCACACCACCGGATGTCGATCGGCACGGTCAGGGCCGCGTAGACGCAGACCGCGCCGATGGGCCCGATGGGCCTGGAGCACGACGGGGACCGCTGCGGTGCCGAGCCGCTCGACGCGGGGAGGCACCGCGGCACTGGCCTCGATAGGGCCACCACCGGAGACGAGGAAGGCCGCGACGGCGAGCAAGACCAGCCCTCCCGCGGTCAAGCCGAGCAGTTCGGGGTAGCCGAGGAGGAATGCCAGGGCTGCGCTGACCACGATCCCGATCAGGACCCCGAGCCCCGCGCCGGTAAGCCGCATCGTCACCCCACAGGGACGGTGGAGACCACCTGCTGGACGACGGCACTGCGCGCAGCTGCATCGGCTTCAACATCGGCGAGCACGATGCGGTGCGCGAGGACCGGTACGGCGAGCCGCTGCACATCGGCCGGCGCGACGTACGTACGGCCAGCGAGTGCGGCGGCGACCTGTGCCGCGCGCAGGAGTCCGACGCTGCCGCGCGGACTAGCGCCAAGGCGAATTCCCGGTGCTGTTCGCGTCGCAGCGACAAGGCGTACGACGTACTCCATGACCGATCGCTCGACGTGCATGCTTCGAGCCATAGCTATCATTCGACGGGCCGCCTCGGCATCGGCGACCGGCTGCAAC
>JAYNIC010000028.1:13619-15693 GCA_038108715.1 Candidatus Nanopelagicales bacterium
ATCCCGGCGTGGTTGTTGGCGAGCACCTGCACCTCAGAGGCGAGGTCGGGGTAGCCAATGGAGACCGACATGAGGAAGCGGTCGAGTTGCGCCTCAGGCAGCGGGAAGGTGCCGTCCATTTCGATCGGGTTCTGTGTCGCAAGCACAAGGAAGGGTTGCGGGACTTGGTGCGTGACCCCATCCACGGTGACGGTGCGTTCTTCCATCACTTCGAGCAGTGCTGACTGGGTACGCGGCGATGCACGGTTGATCTCATCGGCAAGTACGACATGGGCGAAGACAGGTCCGGGATGGAATTCAAAGGTGCCGGCACCCTGGTGGAAGATCGAGACACCGGTGACATCGCTGGGCAGCAGATCCGGGGTGAACTGGATGCGATGCCAGGACATCCCGAGGGTCGCGGCGATGCTGCGGGCGAGCGAAGTCTTGCCTACGCCCGGCACGTCCTCTAGGAGCAGGTGCCCCTCGGCGAGGAGGCAGGTGACGGCCAGCGTGATGACGTCACGCTTGCCCTGGATGAAGCCTGCGACGTTGTCGATGATCATCTGGCCGTTGGCCGCGAATCGGGCAGCCTCGTCCTCGGTCATGGTCCCGTGCTCAGTCACAGGCCCACACTAGGGGAGCAGCGCCCGTGTGACCTGACAGTCGGGACCTTCGTCCCGATGCGTCGGGGCCACCTCCCCGTGCATTCTGGACCGATCCTTGGCCACTCTGTAGGGGGAAGCATCTCGGCCGATTGTTGACTGTCGGGGAGCGCGCAGGAGGTGAGGGGCAGTGACCAGCAAAGTTGTGGTCGGCTACGACGGATCCGATGCCTCACGGGACGCCGTTCAGTGGGCCACCTCTGAGGCGCTTGCCCGGGATGCCGAATTGATCATCCTTGCGGCGATGACGGTACCGATGGGTGCTTCCCCGATGAGTTTTGGTGTGCTCTCCCCCAACGCCATCGATGACATGATCGCCCGGGTGGGCAACCACGTCGAGGATGAGGCCAAGGCGCTCATGTCCGCGCATCCAGGCCTCATCGCTCGTGGCAAAGCAGTGATGGGTGGCGCCTCCGGCGCTCTCATCGACGCGAGCGAAGACGCCGATCTCGTTGTCGTCGGCAGCCGCGGCATGGGGGGGTTCAAGGGACTGCTCGTCGGGTCGGTCGGCATCCAGGTCGCTGAGCATGCTCGGTGCCCAGCGGTCGTCGTTCGCGGCGCCTCGGCACCGGACGCTTCCCGCGTGGTCGTCGGCATTGACGGCTCGGAGTTGTCGCTCGCTGCCGCGGCATTCGCCATGGAGACCGCCTCACGTCGCGGCTGGTCGGTGCTGGCTGTGCACGCGTGGGATGTGCCGGCGTACGACGCCCTCGCATCTCCGGTGGGGCCGTCCGAGATGGAGTTGGACAACCTGCTCGAAAGCGAGCGCATGGCAACGTCCGAGTCCCTTGCCGGTTTGCGTGAGCGCTTCCCCGATGTTGACTTGATCGTCGAAGTGCGTAAAGGACCGGCACAACGAGTGCTCCTCGAAGCCGCCCAGGGCGCTGCCCTCATCGTCCTGGGCACCCGCGGGCGCGGAGAGTTCAGCGGCGCACTGCTGGGCTCGGTGAGCCAGGCTGTCCTGCATCGAGCAGAACTGCCGGTTGCGGTGATAGGAGGTCGGCCGTGACCACGCTGGGCACGCCTTCGACGTCCGGTGCCACCGTCTCGACCGTTCGCCACTCCCCCGCCGTCAGCATTGGTGCGGGAGACAACCTCTGGGATGCGTGGCAGTTGATGTTCGTCTCCGGCCTGCGTCACCTCGCGGTCCTCGATGACTCTGGCGCGTGCACCGGAGTCCTGAGCGACCGGGCCGTCCTGACCGAGATCCCACTGACGGAGGAGCGGCTCAGCGCCCGGGTGGTGTCCGACATCATGGCCGTGCCCGGCTGCGTCAGCGAGGAGACGACCACGCACGATGCCGCCATGCTCATGGCTCGCCACTCTGTGGAAGCGCTGCCTATCGTGAACGCTGAGGGGCGGCTGACCGGCCTGATCACCGCGACGGACCTCGTCGACTGGTTCGCACGCAACTAGATACGTGGCTGGGC
>JAYNIC010000029.1:0-2452 GCA_038108715.1 Candidatus Nanopelagicales bacterium
GTCCAGACTTCGCCGCCAGGCCCGTGCTGCGGCCTGGGCGTCGTAAACCTCCGGGCGATCGTCGTTGAAGAAGGCGTGCTCGGTCCCGGGGTAGGTGTCCACGGTGGCCTGCCCGCCGTGGCCATTGATCTCTCGCGCATAGCGCTCGATGTCGGCCCCGGTGCTCGGGATGTCGCCCTCGCACTGATGGATCAGGGCCGCGCGACCGTCGTAGTTGGACCACACCGGGTGGTAGTCCGGCCAAGGCACCGCGGGATAGAAGGCCACGGTGGCATCGACGTGCGGCGACACCGTCGGCGCGAGCAGTGCCAGACCTCCGCCCATGCAGAACCCCATGGCTCCAACGCGCGGCGAGTTAAGCAGCCCGCTGCGCTCAAGGTGGTCAGCCGTCGCCACCAGGTCGGTGGCCACGGCGCTGATCTGCAAGCCCAACATGAGTTTGCCGGCCTCGTCCGGCTCGGTGGTCGCGACGCCGCGATAGTGATCGGGCGCGACCGCGACGAACCCTTCAGCCGCCAGTCGATCCACCACGGACCGGATGTGTGGCACGATGCCCCACCACTCCTGGATGACGATGACGCCGGGACCGCTGCCGGATTCCGGTACGGCGAGGTAGCCCGGCAGAGTGTCGGCGGAGGACGGGATATCGATCATGTCAGCCATGACCTCAGCCTAGGACCTCCCGTGGCCCTAGGAGTCCGCGGACGACGGTGAGGGTCCCTGACTGCCTACGACCTGTTCGGTTCGCTTCGGTGGCACCGAACTACCGCGCACGATCAGGGTCGTCGGCGCGATGATCTCCTCCGGCTCGGTTGCCTCATCGACCATGCGCGCCAGCAACGCCTCCGCCGCGGTGCGTCCCATGTCGACCACGGGCTGGCGCACCGTCGTCACGTCGAGCAGCTCCGCGAGTTCGTGACCATCGATGCTCGCGATCGCGATGTCCGAGCCGGGTCGGATGCCGTGCCGTTGCAGTGCCCGGATCGCACCGAAGGCCATGTCATCGGACATGACGAAGACCGCGGACGGCGGATTGGGGCGGGACAGCAGCGCGGTCATGGCATCTTCACCGCCCTGCACGCTGAAGTAGCCGTAGGCCTCAAGCGAGCCGTCGGGGGCGAGCCCGGCTCCCTCCATCGCCTCGCGGTAGCCCTGGGCACGATGTGACTGGGAGGTGGAAGCTCTCGGGCGACCGGAGATCATGCCGATGCGCTTGTGGCCGAGATTGATCAGATGCTGCGTTGCGACACGACCGGCCGAGACGTCATCGATCGTCACCGACGTGCTGCCCTCCCAGGTGGTGCCAATGAAGCTGGTCGGCAATCCGAGCATGAGCAGGTCTGCTACACGCATGGCATCGGTGGGCAGCGTCACGACGATGACTCCGTCAACACGACCACGCAGCCGGCGCTCGGGTGGCAGTCCCGGATTGGTGCCGGGATCACCCACCTCGAAGACAAGGAGGTCCACGTCACGCTCCTGAAGCACGTCACTGATCCCGGACAACACGCTGGAGAAGAACCATCGATCGATGAAGGGGGTGATCACCGCGATCGTGCCGGTTCGACCGCTGGCCAGACGCGAGGCGCTCGGCGAGACGACGTAGTCAAGTTCGGCCGCAACCTGGCGCACGCGCTCTCGAGTCTCGGGATCGACATGGGGCAATCCGCGCAGGGCGCGGGACACGGTTGCCGTCGACACTCCGGCCGCCTCAGCGACATCGCGGATCGTGATCGACATGGGGTCCTTCCCGAAATCGGCGCGCTGACCGTACAGAAACGGTACGAACCGGGAGTGTACGGCGATGCCCCGTGTTTCCGCAATCGCTTACACGGCGAGGGCGCGGGCGACACCGTCCAAGATGTCGGTTTCACTGGCGACGATCTGGCCCTGGCCGCTGCGTCGCAGGATGGCGCGCAGCACCATGGCCCCGCCCGCGATGACGTCCACCCGACCCGGGTGCATGACCGGGAGCGCAGCGCGCTCCTCGCGCGGCATCCGCAGCAACTGCTCGGTGAGATCGTCCACGTCCTGGGCCGAAACCGATCGGCCATGGATGGCCGCCGGGTCGTACGCCGGAAGGTGATGGGCCAGCGCCACCATGGTGGTGACGGTCCCCGCCACTCCTACGAGACTCGCCGCCGCGGACCAGTCGATGACCTCGCCGGCCCGATCCAGAGCCGCCGCGATGTCGCGCTCGGTCGCCGTGATCTGCCCCTCCGTGGGTGGATCTGAGTGCAGATGACGTTCGGTCATCCGCACACAGCCAATGTCCACAGAAATCGCCGAACTCGGTTCGGAATCCCCCAACACGAATTCGGTCGATCCTCCTCCGATGTCCACGACGAGACAGGGGGATGCGATGACACCGCCCGGCAAACCCAGCACCGCACCGCGGAAACTCAAAGTTGCCTCCTCGGTCCCGCTAATGATCTCCGGCTCCACCCCCAAC
>JAYNIC010000029.1:2462-13611 GCA_038108715.1 Candidatus Nanopelagicales bacterium
ATTGCTCACGTCGCGACTCGCGCTGGTGGCGACGAACCGCACGCGTGACGCGCCGAGATCGTCGATGACCTCGGCGTAGGTGTCACACGCGGAGAAGGTGCGCGCCAATGCCGCATCGCTGAACGCGCCGGTGCGATCGACACCCTCGCCCAGACGCACGATGATCATCTGCCGATACACCTCGCTGAGGTGACCACCGTCGACGTCAGCAACGAGCAGGCGGATCGAATTGGTTCCACAGTCGATGGCGGCGACCCTCACGGACCCCCCTCCGTCACGGCGTCACGACAGCACACCGGCTCCCACCAGGATCCGACCTTCGCCCGCACCTCATCGCCGAGCGGGTTGACACCAGGGCCGGCCGCCAGCGCGTGAGCGAGGAGCACGTGCAGGCACTTGACCCGATCGGGCATGCCACCGGCGGACACTCCGGCGATCTCCGCGACCGGTTCCAGCGCCTCGCGATCAGCGAGATAGGACTCGTGCGCGGCTCGATAAGCCGCCGCGAGTTCCGGATCACTGCCGATTCGTGCCTCCATCTCCCGCATGACGCCTCCACCCTCGAGTCGACCGACCGCGGAGGCGGCGCGGGGACACGTCAGGTAGTACGTCGTGGGGAACGGCGTGCCGTCATCAAGTCGCGGTGCCGTGGTGACCGTATCGGGTTCACCGCAGGGACAGCGGTGGGCGATCGCGACGACGCCGCGCGGCACGCGACCGAGTTGTCGAGCGATGGCAGCGATATCCGCCGCATCGATATCCGGCGCGTTCACGGGGTCAGGGATAGATCAGCCTGTCGGGTGGAGTCCCATAGGCGCTCGTACCAGGGAACCTCTTCGGTCGCGCTCGCTGCCTGGGTCTCCACGGGGCGATCGTCGTGACCGAGTACGACGTAGCCGATCTCGCCGGGGAAGACAAAGTGCAACCGGCTGCGTGCCTGCGCAATGACGTAGGCCGGATCGCTCCAGTCGTCAAGTTCCCCCTCCAACACGGCCACCCGCTCGCGCGCCGAGGAGACATCGGACTCTAGGGCCGCAATCTCCGAACGTTGGGACAACCAGGACCGGACCGGGATGGCCAGCGTCACCGCGAGAGCGGCGACCACAAGGACGAGAATGGCCGCACGCCCCGTCAACGAGGTTCGCGGCCGAGTCATCGGCCTATCGTCGCACGCTCAGCCAGCGAAGCGCGGGAACGCCGCGGCTCCGGCGTAGCGGCCGGCGTCGTCAAGTTCTTCCTCGATCCGCAGCAGTTGGTTGTACTTCGCCACGCGCTCCGAGCGCGCTGGGGCGCCGGTCTTGATCTGGCCAGCGTTCACCGCGACGGCGAGGTCGGCGATGGTCGTGTCCTCGGTCTCTCCCGAACGGTGACTCATCATGCAGCGGAAGCCATTGGTCTGTGCCAGCGTCACCGCATCCAGAGTCTCGGTGAGCGTGCCGATCTGGTTGACCTTGACCAGCAGTGCATTGGCGGCGCCCTCAGCGATACCGCGGGCAAGCCGCTCGGGGTTCGTGACGAAGAGGTCGTCGCCGACGAGTTGAACGCGATCACCAATGGCATCGGTCAGGTGTACGTAGCCGGACCAGTCGTCCTCGGCTAGCGGGTCCTCAATCGATACGAGCGGGAAGTCAGCGAGCAGGCTCTCGTAGTAGCCGGTCATCCACTCACTGGACCGGTCAGCACCTTCAAACTGGTACGCACCGTCTCGGTAGAACTCTGTGGATGCGACATCCAGGGCAAGCGCGATATCGGAGCCCACCATGAGGCCTGCGCTCTCGATCGCCTTGGCGATCAGCTCAAGTGCTGCACGGTTGCTCGGCAGACTGGGCGCAAACCCGCCCTCGTCGCCGAGTCCGGTAGCGAGACCTTCTGACTTCAGCACACTCTTGAGCGAGTGATAAACCTCGGCTCCCTGACGCAGCGCCTCGGAGAACGTCGCGGCACCAATCGGCGCGATCATGAACTCCTGGATATCGACATTGGAGTCCGCATGGGCCCCTCCGTTGAGGATGTTCATCATCGGGACCGGCAGGACGTGCGCGTTAGGTCCACCCACATAGCGGAAGAGAGGCAGGTCGGCCGACACCGAAGCGGCTCGAGCCACGGCGAGGGAGACACCGAGGATCGCGTTGGCTCCGAGCCGGGCCTTATTGGGAGTGCCATCCAGATCGAGCATGGCCTGGTCGATCATCCGTTGCTCCATGGCGTCGATGCCCAGGATCTCCGGAGCGATCTCATCCTCGATGGCCGTGACGGCCCCCTGGACTCCCTTGCCTAGATAGCGTCCCTGGTCACCATCGCGTCGCTCGACCGCTTCGAACGCGCCGGTGGAAGCACCGGACGGGACGGCTGCGCGCGCCGCGGCGCCATCATCGAGAACAACCTCAACCTCGACCGTGGGATTACCGCGGGAATCGAGAATCTCGCGGGCGATGATGTCGTCAATGCTGGCCATATCGCCAACCCTATCGGCCCGCCGGGTCCACTCCTTCGACGGCACGGATGCGCATCACGTGGGCGCGCGCCGCACCGCGCAGCGCAGACTCGGGGTCCCAGCCGCGGTCGCGAGACACCGCCGCAATCGCCAGGAGCAACTCACCCAGGTCGGTCTCATCATTCATGTCCGCCAGGACGGTTTCGGCCGACGCACGGGCGGGGATCTCGACGTCAAGCCCACCACTGCGATTGAGCAACTTGGCCGCCAGGAGAAGTGCCGGGAGCGCAGCTGGGATGCCCTCGGTTACCGAGATACGTCCCTTCTCCGCCGTCTTCATCTCGTGCCATTGCGACTCGACATGCGCCGCCGTCTGAGCCGTGCTGTCGGCAAAGACGTGCGGGTGGCGTCGAACCAACTTGGCGACGATGCCGTCGGCCACATCATCGATACCCCAGGGATCCTGCAGATCTTCCTCGGCAATGCGCGCGTGGAAGACAACCTGCAGCAGCAGATCCCCGAGCTCCTCGCGCAGGTGGTCGCGGTCACCGGCCTCAATCGCCTCGACGACCTCGTACGCCTCCTCAATGAGGTACTCGACCAGGCTGCGGTGCGTCTGCTCGGCGTCCCAGGGGCACCCCCCGGGCGAGCGCAGGCGGTCCATGACCGCCACAAGTTCGCGCAGGCTGTCAGCGTCCTGAGCCGCCGCTGAGCCGTCGGACATGGCGGCTAGGACAGCGCCAGCGGCGTGAGGAGCGGGGCCGCGAGATCGGTCGGCGTAGGACCGAGTTGCAGTGTCAGCGGATCCCAGGTGCCAAATCGCGGGCTGACATCAACGCCGGTCTGCAGGCCAAAACCTGTGACGTACTGCACGACCGCCTGCTGCTGACCGCTCTGATCAGCATCGGGGACCAGGGCGGCGCCCAACGCCTGCACCTGCAGGGACAGGCGCGCCTGCTCCTCAACCTCGTCGGCGGGTACGCCGCTCTCCAGGAAGGCCTGCACGACGGCGTCACGGCCGCCGAACTGCGAGTCATAGCCCAGGAGGGCGAGGTCAACTTCGCCCTGCGTGACGTTCACGCCCTGCTCCGCGCACGCCAGGTCGACGAGTTCGGTGATGATCTTGCGCTGCAACGTGCCGGTCACCAGCGCGAGGTCCGGCTCGCCGGGGGTCTCCCCGCGCTGTTCTTGAATGGCGTCGACGGATGCCGTCAGGTCCTCGGTGCTGATCTGGGTGTCACCAACGGTCGCCGCGGCGCCAGCCTGCCCCAGCCCGGCGCACCCACTGAGCCCGAAGATCGCGGCGGCGGCCGCTGCGGCGAGGATCACTCGGCCGCGGGTGGTCAGGTGGTGAGTCATGCGGTGCTCCCAGTCTGCGTCGTATCAATCACGTCAAGGACTTCAGTCGCCCACGCCAGCACGTCCAGGTCGCCGGTCGCGGCCGAAGGCCTCGGCACCAGGATCGTACGGACCGCGGGCTTGACCAGTGTTCCCGGGTAGAGCCGGGTGAGTCGCATCGAGCGCGACTCCGGTAGTTCGACCGGGTGGAAGCGCACCTTCTGCCCGGCCAGGACAACCTCATCGATCCCCGCGGACCGCGCCCGGACGCGGAAGCGGGCGACGGCGAGGAGAGTCTCCACGGGGGTCGGCAGCGGACCGTACCGATCGAGGAGTTCCTCGGTCACCGCATCCACCTCGGCATCGGTCGAGGCGGCCGCAAGACTGCGGTATGCCTCGAGGCGTAGCCGCTCATGCTCGATGTAGTCATGCGGGATGTGCGCGTCCAGGGGCAACTCCACCTTGATCTCACCGGGACCCTCGGGAGCATCGCCCCGCGCCTCAGCAAGCGCCTCCCCCACCAGGCGGACGTACAGGTCGAAACCAACCTCGGCAATGTGCCCGCTCTGCTCGCCGCCCAAGATGTTGCCGGCGCCGCGAATCTCCAAGTCTTTCATCGCGATCTGCATCCCCGAGCCGAGCTCGGTGTGCTGCGCAATCGTTGACAGCCGCTCGTACGCCGTTTCGGTGATCGGCTTCTCCGCCGGATAGAGGAAGTAGGCGTAGCCACGTTCCCGACCGCGGCCGACACGACCGCGTAACTGATGGAGCTGGGACAGGCCGAGCGTGTCCGCACGATCAATGATGAGCGTGTTCGCATTGGGGATATCGATCCCATTCTCGACGATGGTGGTGGCGACGAGGACATCAATTCGTCGCTCCCAGAAGTCGACAACGATGCGCTCGAGCTCATGCTCGTTCATCTGACCGTGCGCAACGGCGACACGCGCCTCCGGGACCAGATCGCGCAACCGTGCAGCAGCACGATCGATGGATTCGACCCGGTTGTGAATGAAGAAGGCCTGTCCGTCACGGAGGAGCTCACGACGAATGGCCGCAGCCACCTGTCGGTCGTCGTAGGGGCCGACATAGGTGAGGATCGGATGTCGCTCCTCCGGTGGCGTCTGGATCGTCGACATCTCACGTATGCCCGTGAGCGACATTTCCAGGGTGCGAGGGATCGGGGTGGCCGACATCGACAGGACGTCGACGCTGGTCCGCAGCGCTTTGAGGTGCTCCTTGTGCTCGACGCCGAAGCGCTGCTCCTCATCCACAATCACCAGCCCCAGATCCCGGAACCGCACGGCAGGCGTGAGAAGGCGGTGCGTACCGATCACGAGGTCGACGCTGCCGTCGGCGAGACCCTCCAGCGTCCGACGCACCTCGGCGTCGCTTTGGAACCGCGACAGTGCGGCAACCGTGACGGGGAACGGCGCATAGCGCTCCGCGAAAGTGCGCAGATGCTGCTGGACAAGGAGGGTGGTGGGGACGAGGACAGCGACCTGTTTGCCGTCCTGGATCGCCTTGAACGCCGCACGGACCGCGATCTCGGTCTTGCCGTAGCCCACGTCTCCGCAGATCACGCGATCCATGGGTACGGCGCGCTCCATGTCCGCCTTGACCTCGTCGATGCTGGCCAGTTGATCGGGCGTCTCGACGTAGGGGAAGGCCTCCTCGAGTTCGCGCTGCCAGGTGGTGTCCGGACCGAAAGCATGTCCCGGTGTCGCGGTGCGCGTGGCGTACAGGCGCACGAGTTCGGCGGCGATCTCGCGTACCGCGCGACGGGCGCGCCCCTTCGTGCGCTGCCAGTCCGCGCCGCCGAGCCGGCTCAACGTCGGCGCCTCTCCACCGACGTAGCGACTGACCTGGTCCAGTTGATCGGACGGGACGTACAGCCGGTCAGGGGGTTGACCGCGCTTGGATGCGGCGTACTCGACGACGAGGTACTCCCGGGTCGCACCGGCGACGGTGCGCTGCGTCATCTCGACATAGCGACCCACACCGTGCTGGTCGTGCACGATGAAGTCGCCCGGTGACAACTGCAGCGGATCGATAGTGCGCCGACGACGCGATGGCATCCGGGCGCTCTCACGCACGGCGGAGCGGTCACCGAGCAGGTCAGCCTCGGTGAGCACGGTGAATCCCCCGCCCGTGCACACGAAGCCGTCGAAAATTCGGGCGGTGCCGACGACAACGCGCGCAGAACGTTCGGGGATCTCGTCCTCGATGAGCGAGGCCGGAATGCCCTCCTCGGCAAGCGATTGCGCCAGGCGCTCGGCCGACCCCCGGCCCTGCGCGAGGAGGACAACGAGTTGCTCCTGCGCGAGCCAATCGCGGATGTGGTCAAGGACACCGAGTAGGTCGCCCTGCCGGTCCGGTAACGGGGACGCCTCGAACACGATGTCGTCAGCATCTTCCTGTGCGAACGGATCGGTCGTCCACCAGTGCAGTCGTCCAGCAGCACTCTGCTCTAGGTCAGCGATCGTGCGGTACGCCGCGGGTTCGAGATCGAGGGGGGTGAGGTCAAGGGGAGTGACGTTGCCTGCTGCGGCGTTGTGCCAGGACGCCTCGAGGAACTCCTGCGATGTTGCCACGAGTTCCTCAGCGCGGGCGCGAACGCGCTCGGGATCGCACACCACAACGAGGCTGCCCTTGGGCAGCGCATCGGTGAGCAGCTGCAGTTCGTCCGCCAGAACCGGCGCGAGCGCCTCCATGCCGTCCACGGCGATGCCCTCGGCCAGGCGGTCGAAGACATCGGCCAGGGATGGGTGTTCAGCGGCCAACTCGCGTGCGCGGTCGCGCACCTCCGCGGTGAGCATCAGTTCGCGCGCGGGGTGGATCTCGATCCGATCGACATGGCTCAGCGATCGTTGGTCGCTCACCGCGAAGTCACGGATCTCCTCGACGACATCGCCCCAGAGCTCGACGCGCACCGGATGTTCGGCTGTGGTGGCGAAGATGTCGATGATGCCGCCGCGGACCGCGAACTGGCCGCGCTTCTCCACCAAATCGGTACGCAGATAGCCCCGCTCGACCAGGGCGACCGCGAGTTCTTCGAGATCTACGTGGTCGCCCTCCGACAGCGTGATCACCGCTACGGCTCCCAGCCCCTGCACGATCGGCTGCAACGCGGTGCGGATGGGTGCCGTGACGACCCGAAGGTCATCGCCGGCACCCCGGTGCGCAACCCGACGAAGCACCGCAAGGCGGCGACCCACCGTCTCGGCCGAGGGACTCAACCGCTCATGCGGGAGGGTCTCCCACGAGGGCATATCGACCGCGGTACCCGGACCGAGGATCGCTTCCACCGCGATGGCCAGGTCCTCGGCCTCGCGGGCCGAAGCGGTGAGCACACAGGTGAGTTGTCCCGGCGGGAGAGCGGCACCGATCTGCGCCAGGAGGAACGGTCGACTCTCGGCTAACGCCGTGACATGACGCCCGCTCACTCCACGAAGCGCAGCATCGTCGACCGCGCCGGACCCGGGGATGCGAGCGGCGAGTTCAGCCAAACCGTGCAGCGTCACGCACTCCCCGCCTGCTGCATCGCATCGCGTAAGGGCTCGGTGATGACGGGGAGGCCGACCAGCAGGCTGGTCACGTATGGCGTGGGCTGATTGAACGGGATGGGTGACGCATCCACGTGTGCTGCCGGCAGACCCTGCGCGTGCGCGATGGCCAGTGGGGCGGCGACATCCCACTCGTAGAAGCCCGTGTCATGCACGTAGGCCTCAGCGCGGCCGGAGAGAATCTCGTTGACCTTGGCTCCCACCGAGCCGACGTCCACGATCTCGACCCCGGTGTCGTGCCCCTGGGCCTGCAACGCTTCGTCGAGGATGCGCACCGCGTCCGCGAGTACCGCCGGCGGTCGAGTGCGGGAGGCAACGATCCGCACCGGTCGGTCCCCGGGCAGATCACGTGCCGGCAGGACGACATCGTCCTGGCGACGACTCAGGCCCTGCGCGGGGAGCTCGACGGTGCTGGCGTTCAACCGTCCCCCACCGGGTGCCTGCGGATCGCGGGTCCACAGCACGATGTGGACGGCGAAGTCGGTGCGCCCCTGGCCGTATTCCTTGGTGCCGTCGAGGGGATCGACGATCCACACGCGGTCGGACTCCAACCGGATGGGATCGTCCTTGCCCTCTTCGCTGAGAACGGCGTCATCGGGGCGAAGCTCAGCGAAGCGCGCCACGATGTGCTCGTGCGAGGCGCGGTCAGCGGCCTTGCGCAGGTCATTTGCCCGCTCCCCCTCGGGACCCACATCAAAGGACGAACGCAGGTCGAGCAGCACCCGTCCCGCCTCGGCCGCGATCAGGGCGGAGACCTCCATGTCAGTCAGATCGGCCGGTACCTGAGCGGTCATGTGCTTGCCTCCGTGTGGTAGCGATTCTGGGCGACGGCGACGCCGTCGGTGATGATGCATTCGATGGCGTCGCCCGCCTCGGCGAGGATGCCTGGGAGTTCCTCGCGCTGCGGCCCACTGAACGCGTGCAGGACGAAATCGGCCGGATCCTGCCGACCGGGCGGTCGTCCGATGCCCACTCGCAGACGGAGGGTGTCACCGGTGCCGAGCGTGCGCCGGATGCTGCGCAGACCGTTATGCCCGCCATCACCGCCACCTTCCTTGATGCGCAGCGCGCCGAAGGGGATATCGAGCTCATCGTGCACGACGATGAGGTGATCGGGCTCGACATCGTAGTAGTCCGCCAGTGCCTTGATCGGACCGCCGGATTCGTTCATGTAGCCGCGCGTGCGCGCCAGGACCACCTGTCGACCGGCGTAGCGGCTCTCCATAACCTCGCAATGCGTGGCGCGATGCGACTTCAGTCGGCCACCCCAACGCTCGGCGAGGGACTCCACCACCATGACGCCGACATTGTGTCGGGTTCTGCCGTATTCGGGTCCGGGGTTGCCCAGGCCCACGACGAGCCAGGGATCCATCGCGGGGGTCAGTCCTCGGCGCCCTCGGTGCCGTCAGCATCCTCGCCACCCTCGGCGGCATCATCAGCGCTGGCGTCCGTGGCCTCGAACTCTTCCAACGGCGGACCCGACGGCTCAGGAGCATTGGCCGCGGCTTCCGCGGCAGCGGCGGCCTCGGCCACCAGGATCTCCGCCTCGGCCGCACGCTCGCGCGCCTCGGCATCGGAGACAGGGATCAGGTCGACATGCTCGATGGTGCGACGGACAGCATCCCGCTGAATATCACGGGGCTTCACCAGCGTCGTCGAGGAACCTTGCACGATCTCCAAGGTCACCTTCGGCTTACGCAACGCCTGCTCGAGTTCATGACCGGGGAGCGACAGGTGAACAAGCTCAGCACCGGCGCCGTAGAGGACCACGGGAATGCGGCCAGCCCGACGCAGTCGACGGGCTGCTCCCTTGCCGAAGTCCGAGCGCGGTTCGGCGTCCAAGCGGATGTTCACAGGTCCTCCTCGTATGTGGCCAGGCGCACCCAGGCGCGGGGCGGGAGGAATCCCGCGGGCCACGTCGATCACGGTGTCGGTGAACCGTCACCCTCGCCGAGGAGCGTGGTGAAGGCTACCACCTCGGTCAGGCGTCCTCGAACATGCGGGTGACCGAGCCGTCGGTGAAGACCTCGTAGATCGCCTTGGCCAGAAGCGGCGCGATCGACAAGATGGTGAGCTTGTCGAAGCGTCGATCCTCGGGGATCGGCAGGGTGTTCGTCACGACGACCTCACTGATGCGCGATTCGCTCAACCGTGCAGTGGCGGGGGGACTGAGGATCCCGTGGGTGGCGGCGACGATGACATCGGCCGCGCCATTGTCGAACAGGGTCTCTGCGGCTTGAGCGATCGTCCCACCCGTGTCGATCATGTCGTCAACCACGACGCATACGCGGTCCTGAACGTCACCGACGACCTCGAGCATGCGCACCTGGTTGGGCGTGTCGGGATCACGGCGCTTGTGAATGATCGCCAGCGGGGCGCCGAGGATGTCGGTCCACTTCTCGGCAACGCGCACCCGGCCTGCATCCGGCGAGACAACGGTGCGGCGCACCCGGGCGACGCGCGCGGCGACGTGCTCTGCAAGCAAGGGCAGAGCGAAGAGGTGATCAACAGGCCCATCGAAAAAGCCCTGGATCTGGGCCGTGTGCAAGTCCACGGTGATGAGGCGGTCGGCACCGGCCGACTTGAACAGGTCGGCCATGAGTCGAGCGGAAATGGGCTCACGGCCACGGTGCTTCTTGTCCTGGCGCGCGTAGCCGTAGAACGGGGCAATGACAGTGATGCGCTTGGCGGACGCTCGCTTGAGTGCGTCCACCATGATGAGCTGCTCCATGATCCAGGTATTGATGGGCGTGGTGTGACTTTGAATGACGAAGGCGTCACAGCCACGCACCGACTCCTGGAAGCGCACGAAGATCTCACCGTTGGCGAAGTCGTACGCCGAGATCGGGCACAGCGACGTCCCGAGAGCGTCGGCCACTGAGCACCACCAGGCGCTTGCTCGGCGGAATGGTCAACTCGCTCACGGCATCTCCTTCGTCATTGCGTCGTTCACCTATCCGTCGTTCCCGAATCCGATTCGCCAGTGTCATGCTCGGCGGCGGCCTGCGCGGAGCTTGTTCCGGGGCGCCTGCGTTCCACCCAGCCGGTGATATTGCGCTGCCGGGCCCGGCCGACGGCCATGGCGCCGGGCGGCACGTCCTCGGTGATGACCGAACCCGCTGCGGTGTAGGCACCGTCGCCAATCGTCACCGGAGCAACGATCATCGTGTCGCTACCCACGCGCGCGTGCTTGCCCACGATCGCTCGATGCTTTTGTTGACCGTCGTAGTTGACGAAGATCGTCGCCGCGCCGATGTTGGTGCCAGCGCCGATCTCGGCGTCACCCACGTACGACAGGTGCGGGACCTTCGCGCCATCACCGAGTTCGGCGTTCTTCATCTCGACGAACGCCCCCGCCTTCGCGTCGACTCCGATGCGGGCACCCGGCCGTAGGTAGGTGAACGGTCCCACCGAGGCGCGCGGTCCGATGACCGCGAGATTCGCCCATGTGTGAATCACGACCGCTCCCTCGCCGACCTCGCAACTCGTCAACGTCGTCCCCGGACCGATACGAGCCAAGCTGGCCACGCTCGTAGGGCCGAGCAGTGACGTCTGCGGCAGCAGGGTGACGTCCGCCGCAAGATCAACATCCACATCGATCCAAGTCGTTGTCGGATCCAGCATCGACACGCCCGAACGCATCCATCGATCGTTGATCCGGTCGCGCATGATCTGCGCCGCCTCAGCGAGCTGAACCCGGTCGTTGACACCCAGGATCTCGGCGGAATCTGGAACTCTCACGGCCGACACCGGGCGCGACTGGGCGCGCAGGATCCCGACAACATCGGTCAGGTACTCCTCACCCTGATCG